>JAUWOB010000141.1 GCA_030612345.1 Dehalococcoidia bacterium
CTGAGGAGTGTGATGGGAGAGCAGTTCATAGACGCCAGAAGGAGTGTCGGACGACTTTGACAGACCGTGTTTGCGTAAGAGTGTCCATTCATGATATAGTCCATCCTTTGAGCCACTTTCGGGAGATCGGTTGGTCGGATGTTTCTGAAGGCAACTATTTCAAAACCTGGCATCTTCCCGTTCACTTTATTCAAGCTCAATGTAACGTAATGTAGCTGGCGTTCGTTAAGAAAGGGATAGGCAATGGCTGAAGAAGGCACAATCATATTGAATGTTGATGGCGATGACGTAAGAGCCAGGCGGGGACAAACAATACTAGAGGCGGCCAGAAATGCAGGAATCTACATTCCTAGCCTCTGCTACTATCCCGGGCTGGAACCGTTGCCTCGAGTAATGCCTGACCAGGCCTGTCAGCTTTGTGTAGTGGAAGCAGATGGTAACGTAGTCCTTTCCTGTATTAAAACTGCCACTGAAGGGATGATAGTCAGGACGGAGACGCCGAAGGTACGAGAGCTGCGACGAAAGCATGCGCTTGCCATCTTGATCAGACAGCCCTCCGATATCTGCCCTGAGACAAGGGGTTGATAACTTCAGAAAGCTATAGAATACATAGGTTTGAAGGATATACCCGTCCATGTTCCCAGGTCTTTGTCTCCTCTGGAAGATAATCCCTTCTTCGTTCGCGATTCCAGCTTCTGCATCTTATGCCATCGTTGTCTTCGCGTTTGTGACGAGATAAGGGGCAATGGTGTAATCGAGACCGCCTTTCCGTGCTACAAGGCTTGCCCTGCTGGCATAGATGTTCCTCGTTATATTCGCCTTGTGGCAAGGGGGAGGCCGAGCGGAGCCTTAGCAGTTATACGGGAGAAGGTCCCTTTCCCTGCCACACTGGGTCGAGTATGTGCTGCCCCCTGTCAGGAGGAGTGTCGACGCGGCCAGGATGTAGATAAGGCACTGTACATACGAATGCTCAAGCGCTTTGCTGCTGATTTCGGTGATGATAGCTGGAAGAAGCAGGCGAGGTTTCTTCCCACAACAGGCAAGAGCATAGCGGTAGTTGGGGCAGGACCGGCAGGGCTCACCTGTGCTTATTATCTGGCCAAGCTGGGACACAAGGTAACCGATTTTGAAGCTCTCCCCGAACCTGGCGGCATGATGAGAGTGGGGATTCCCGAATACCGCCTGCCACGGAATATACTCCGTGATGAGATTCTGGAAATTGAGATGACGGGTGTGGAAGTCAGATTGAACACTCGGGTTGAGTCACTGGATTCCCTTCTTGAACAGGGATACGAGGCAGTCTTTCTTGCCATCGGTGCTCACGAGGAGATGAAGCTGGGAGTAGAAGGAGAGGACTTGCCGGGGGTGATCGGGTGTGTGAATTTCCTTCGCCGGTTTAACCTCGGAGAGAAAGTGAAGCTAGGGGATAGGGTGGGAGTGATTGGTGGGGGGAACGTCGCCGTAGATTCGGCGCGCGCTGCCTTGCGGCTTGGTGCTAAGAGCGTGACCATTTTCTACCGAAGGACAAGGAATGAGATGCCGGCACGGTCGGAAGAGGTAGAACAAGCGCTGGAGGAGGGAGTTGAGATCATCTTTCTCGTCGCTCCTTCAAAGGTGTTGACGGATAATGGTAACCTGAGATTAGAGCTAACTCGTATGGAACTGGGAGAGCCTGACTCCAGCGGTAGGCGCCGTCCGGTCCCTATCGAGGCAAGCGAGTTTACGGCGGGGCTTGATACTTTGATTGCTGCCGTCGGCGAGCGACCAGACGTCCCGGCAGGCTTTCAGGTTACAACAGGAAGGGGAAGCATACTGAAGGTCAATGAAGACCTGAGTACGAATCGGGACGGTGTCTTTGCTGGAGGCGATTGCGTGACCGGCCCGGCTCTGGTCATCGATGCTATTGCCTCGGGAAGAAAGGCGGCTCAGTCCATCGACCGCTACCTTGGCGGCAAAGGAGATATTACGGAACATCTCGTGCCTCCTGAGGAGGCAACGGCCTGGTTACAGGATGTAGCCACAGGAGGGAAACTGGCTACGCTATCTCACCTTCCCCCTCAAACGCGTGTGAAGGATCTTGCCGAGGTGGAGCACGGTATGACCTGGGAGACAGCCGTTGCTGAAGCTCAGCGCTGCCTCGCCTGTCATGTCATCGCTCCTCTGGAAGGACGAACTCTTTACGAAGCTAACTGTAAGTTTTGCGGCGCCTGCGTTGATTGCTGCCCCACAGGGGCCCTCGTTGATGTGGCTATTCGCGGAACGGGGAACCCGGACCGTGTAGTCCCCACAATCTGTCCCTATTGCGGAGTTGGTTGTCAGCTGAACCTTGAGGTCAAGAATGAAAGGATAATAGCCTCTATCCCCGATCCGGACGGCGAGGTCAATCACGGGCAGGCATGTGTCAAAGGCCGCTTTGGCATCGCCGAGTTCGTCCATCATCCTGATAGGCTGACCGCTCCGATGATAAGAAAGAAGAGGAAGCTAGAGACGGCCTCCTGGGACGAAGCGCTGGATCTGGTAGCAAACAAGTTGAGAGTCTATACGCCGGATGAAGTAGGCGTCATCGCTTCAGCCAAGTGCACCAATGAGGAAAACTATGTCATACAGAAACTCGCCCGGGCAGTGCTGGGCACCAACAACATTGATCACTGCGCGCGCCTGTGTCATGCCCCCACTGTGGCCGGACTGGTGCAGAGCTTCGGTAGTGGAGCTATGACTAACTCCATCAGCGAAATCGGCGACGCTGCTTGTGTTCTCGCTATCGGCAACAATACCACAGAAGCTCACC
>JAUWOB010000122.1 GCA_030612345.1 Dehalococcoidia bacterium
TAGGAACGTCCAGGCCCTTGCCTTCAGGACTTATCCAACTAAGAGTGCATCCGGGCTGTAATTGGACGTGCACATTTCCCGCGACACAACCAGTGAAGTCGCCACTCGGCTGGAAATTTACTTCACCTTCGACTGACAGAACCAAGACAAATTCATCCCCCTCGCTGGCGATGCTCGGCTGGAAGTTAATATCGCCTAGGGCAATGATGCACCCTGAGCCGGAGACAGTGATCTGCTGAGGCGCAAAATAAATTTCACCTTCCACAAAAATGGTGTGTCCGTTGAGGTTAATGGTGTAAGGGTTGTTGTTATCTGGCTGTATGAATGTCAGGTCACCAGTGACATAGACGGTACCCTGAAGGGTTACTGTATGATTACCACCCGTGTTATCAACTTCCAAGCTCCCCTCTCTATAACATGGCCCGATAGCATTCGTATATTGAATATCTATACTGGGGCCGGGATCAGGAGCGCCTTCCACATCCTCTAAGTAGTAACTGGAAAGCTGGTCAGCTGTGGGCCAGGCTAATGACATATCGTCTTCGTCTTTGACTGTGCCATTGATGGTCACGCTTTTGCTTGTTTCTAGGTCCTGCTCATCGGGCAGCCAAACGTCTCCATCAATGTAGTTGTTTGGCTGTATATCTATGGTGTCATAACTGATAATGGCATTGTCAAGCAAGGCAGAGAAATCCAGGTACGAGACGGCCAAATAGGCCTCAACTGTGGTATTGCCGCCACCGTCAGTGGTGGCTGTCGAGGTGATTCTGTGAGTTCCCCCACCTAGATAATCAATATAGACCTGCACGTGTTTGTCATTAACATCAGATACTTCGTAATCGTAACTCCACGGCGGATCTCCACACTCATATGGTAGTCCCGTTTCAACTGGATGCTGTATCTTCCAGATCGCATCCTCCACGCCACCATCGGCGGCATAGAGCTCGGCCGTCTTCCTTTCATAGACCTGCCCGGCCATGAGCCCGGTGCTCATCAAGCCCAGCAAGGGAGTCAGGATGAGCCCGCCGACAACGAGAAGAATGAGGACCAGAATCAGCACACTCCCCTTCTCGTCTCTTATTGCTCTCTTCACAGTGTTTTTCATGATTTGACCTCCAGTCATTCCGGATGTCAGCGCATTAATCTCCGGATTGGGAGCCCCGACAGGTCGGGGCTCCCAATACCCGCCCCTCCTCCGGCCTCCCTCCCTTCTTCAGCACCACCACACCTATCAATGCTCTGCATAGTATTAATGACCTATTACCTTTGTCATATTGTTAGTCGCTGGAAATGGGAAAATCCCTCACTTTTGCGTGGTACTTTTGGGGGAATTCGTTTTGTAAATGCGAAACGCAAAGCTGAAAGTGCAAAATGACAGAGCAAACACTAAAGATCTGATATTCTGATCGTCGACCTTTCATCTGTGTTGTTCCATGAGCAATGGGCCCGTCCCCGCCTCTCCTTTACAACATGCTCACGTCTGGATATACTACCAGTGAGAATGGGAAGAAGACTGAGAGGGATAAGCGGCCAAGAAGCTATCACAGCCTTTGAGAGATTTGGTTATCACCAGAGAAAGCGCGAGGGCAGCCATGTAAATATGGTCAAGCCCGACAGCAGCCGGCTGACGATACCGCTCCACAGTGAGTTGAGCGTGGGATTGCTGGCTAATGAGATAAAGAAAGCCGGTTTGACAGTGGAGGAATTGTTACAGCTCTTAGGGAGGTGACTGATGAAGAACATCGAATATACGGTGATCTTGCACTGGGACGACGAATATAGCGGCTACTGGGTAGAGGTGCCTGCTCTACCTGGCTGTGTTTCTCAGGGCAAGAGCAAGGAGGAGGCCTTGGCTAATATTAAAGAAGCTATGCAGCTCCATCTTGAGTGCTTGAAGGAAGACGGTGAGTCCATCCCGAGGGAAGAGTCCTGTCGTCTTTCTGTAGCTACCAAGTAACCTGCAAGGTCGGCCCGTCTTGGTCATTGATATCTGGTGCTTTGATACTGTCCCGACTTTGCCAGGGATGTTCGAGGAAATCGGCATCTGTGATTTGGTGCTTGGGACTTGGGATTTCGCGCTCTTGGGGAGGGTACACGACCCTCCCCTACAGGATGACTGACAGTTGATAGCTGATCGCTGACTGCCGGTCTCCGCCCTCTTGTCATTCTGAGTTCCGATGCAGTCGGGACGAAGAATCTCGCGCACCACTCGCTTCCCCCATTAGCGCCTGGCCGGAGCGAAGCCGAAGGATAAGGGGGGATAAAGGGGGGTTATGAAGGGAGGCGGGTATGAACCCCGCCACTACATTATATATATGTGTAGGGGAGGGCCTTGTGCCCTAATTATAGTCCTCTCTCCCCTGGAGGGAGAGAGTGAGAGTGAGGGGGATCTGCGTCTTCACGGCGCCTGGTGATCACCGTCATTGTCACCCTCACCTTAGTCCTCTCCCGTCAAGGGAGAGGATATTTAGGCCCCATAGATTGCCGCGTCCCGATGGATCGGGGCTCCTCGCAAGGACAAGACCGGGAATAGCCGTCGGCTGTCAGCATTCAGCTTTCAGCGATCAGCATTCAGCTGTCAGCAGTCGGGGCACCCCGATGCAATCGGGGCACTGCATTCCAGGCAGAACGACTGAAGAGTATGTTGCCGCTGGGTGATTCGCCGGGCTTACACCGTCTTAGACTTGCCCTGGAAGAGTCAGCTGACCTGGAAGCTCCTTCCCAGGGGTTGCATAGCTGAGACCTCTTCGCGCTCAAGCTTTCCTCTGATTTCCTCGAAGCGCTTCACTGTCTCCTGCGAGTAAAGCCGTTCTCCGCAACCGAGGCAGACCTCGGCTCTCACCTTCATCACAGCTACGTGGCTGCCACCACGCAGGAGTTTTTCAACCTCTCTCTCTACAAGGTCTCCGCCGCAAGTAGGACATCTGTCGAAAGGCTTCATCATAATCTCCTTTTGCGCCAGTCAAGCCATCGCTCGGGGTCGGGACGATAGACTGTGATCAAGACAGCCCACCTGGTTTGTTCATTATAGGCCCAGACACTGTGCACAGGCTCACCTTCGAATGTACATCCGTAAACCAGACAACTGGGAAATGGTCTATCTTCTACGTAGTGTTCAATAATCTCCCCTTGAATCACTGAGAAGAATATCTCATCATAACTCAGCTTATCATCCTGGGCTTCTTCGTCCGCATGATCGGTAATACGAATACGCCCGGCTTGAATAGCTGCAATCAGGTCTGATGTTTCCACCTACAACTAATGATACATCACTCCCCACTACGAAATCCACCGTCCGTGTTATCACCGGATTATCCCTGCGATGACGACGGGGGCCATTAGCCGTCAGCAATGAGAGCTTTCAGTGATCAGCATTCAGCGTTCAGCGATCAGGCTAGTGTAGGGGAGGGCCTTGTGCCCTAATCATAGTCCTCTCTCCCCTGGAGGGAGAGAGTGAGAGTGAGGGGGATCTGCGTCTTCACGGCGCCTGGTGATCACCGTCATTGTCACCCTCACCTTAGTCCTCTCCCGTCAAGGGAGAG
>JAUWOB010000119.1 GCA_030612345.1 Dehalococcoidia bacterium
GGACAAGCCCTGGTCTCCGAGAGCGAGACGTTGTCAGCAGCCAGGTCCAGGGCAAACTGCATGAGCGGCTTTGACTTGATCAATTCCTCCCTAGTGCCGTCGGTCAGGATTTCCCAGCCCCGTTGGTGTCCCAGGCAGTCATAGTGGGTTTGCTGAATACCGCTGCTGCCAATGGCAACCACGACACAAAGCCCCTGCGTTAAGGCGTAAGTCCGGTCCAGATTCGCCCCTTCAGAACTGACAAGAAGCTCCCTGACGCGCGAGGTTTGCGCCATTATCTGGTTGACCTTGACCCTCGAGTCATAAGAGGCTACGGCCCTGGAAACCTCCTGTGCCAGCTTGCTGACTTCTTCCAGGGGGACCTCAACCGGATTGATGCTGTAGACGCCCGCAATGGTGGCCTGACGCACTTCCATCGGCGCAAGCTCCGTACCGCACAGTGATTGCCCCAGGAGTTCCCAGCGTTTCTTCCTCTCCCTCTTCATCTCCGAGTTGGCCATGGCCCTCTCGTAAGCCTTATGTAGGCCGGCCTGAATAACCTCGGGAAGGTGATCCACATCCGCCGCCCCCAGGCTTTGACCAAAATAGCCTGGAGCCGGTGTTTCGCTGCCAGCAATGACCCGCACGCCGTAAGAGAGCCTGTAGTCGCGAAGGCTGAACTTCCTCATACCGTCCTGGGCCGCTGCCACCTGTCCTTCCCCCACTCCAACCCGCAGGTCGATATAGGAGCAGTCCTTCAGCCTCTGCTTGTTCTCCAGTGTCAGATTAGAGAGCCTGTCCTTCACCTTGCCGATCAAGGCAACGTTTACCTTCTTTCCCATATACTACCCTCCATTCCTTGCGGTAAAATATTCTGGTTCTGCTGCTGAGGCATCCTCATCGCCGCAACACGCGAGATGACGAGTTTTCCGCCAGTTGCGACGCTATCGCAGCATACCACATGAGCCTGCATTGCTCACGCGTTTTCCCCCGTGAGGCATCACCCGCGCGGTTATCTTAAGTTTTCGTTGAGCGTTTGTCAACGCTCACACCGCCTTGCCCTTGGTCTTTCAACCTGATGCTGTTAAGCCGTCGCCGCCACACTAGATGGCAACGCACACCTAATCCTGGACCAGGCGGCTGAGGTACCCCTTGCTTCGGGCCAGGCGCAGCATCCAGTACAGGAAGAGAAAGGCCAGGATGACACAGACCACGTTCAGAGTGCTCGCCCAGAACACATTGTCCAGGGGCATGATGCCCTCGGTGATCACCGTACGCATGCCTTCAAACATGTGCCTGGTCGGCAAGATGAAGGTGACTTTCTGTAAGATAGGAGGAAATATGGATATGGGATAGTAGACTGCCGAAAAAGGCAAAACGAGAAAGGGAATGAAGAAAGCCAGAATATCGGCCGACGGCCCGAAACGGACAACCAGCCCGATGGTCACCACGCCCAGCGCCCAGCCGAAAACAAGAATGTTCACAAAGAAGGGTATTATGTAAAGTCCCAGGTTCCAGATATTCAGAGCGTAGAGCAAGAAAGCCAGGGAGGTAATGTAGAAGAAAGCCAGCAAAGACTGGGCAACGCCCACCAGGACAAATCCCAGGATCATCTCGCTCAGCTTTACCGGAGAGGCAAAGAGGTTGATGACGTTGCGCGACCAGACCTCCTCTAAGAACGAGATGCCAAAAGACCGCTGCGAGAGATCAAACAGAGACCAGAAGATGAAGGCGCTGAGGATAAGCGATACGAAATCGGCCCTGGCATCGGTCTCAGCAAGAGTTTGCACCCAGAGAGTGATAAAGCCCCAGAGGAGCAGGGCAACGGTAACAAAACCGAAAAGCCCGAACAGCTTGGGCACGCTCCGCCGGATGAGGACTATGTTGCGGTAGAATATCCCCCTTACGTGCAAGGAGTTCATGAAGGCTCTCTCAGTGGTTCCCTGGCAATAGTGATAAAGATCTCCTCTAAATCCTCCTGGCCGAACCGTTTCTTGATGTTTTGCGGAGTATCATCGGCCATAATCCGCCCCCGGGAGAGAAAGACAATCCTGTCTGATACGGTCTCTACTTCTCGCATGTTGTGGGAGGTCCAGAGAACACCACCGCCTGACTTCTGGATGAGTTCTAAGATCTTCGCCCTGCGCTGTCTGGCAGTCGGCGGGTCAAGGGAGGCAGTGGGTTCGTCAAGTAGAAGAAGTTTGGGATTATTGACAAACGCCTTAGCTACACCGAGACGCATCTGCTCTCCCGAAGAGAGCTTGCCTATCTTCTTGTCGGCCAGTTCGCCAAGATTGAACTCGTCAATTAACGAGCTCACCCTCTCCTTGTAGTTCCGAACCCCGTAGAGCATTGAGAACACAGCAAGCCCCTCCCTGGGGGTAAGATTGTAGGGCAGAAGAGAGTAAGGAGCAGTGAAGTTCATCATGGATAGCAGTTCTTCACGATGCTCGGCCAGATTCTTGCCGAAGATCTCAATCTCCCCGCTCGTAGGAGAGACAAGTGTAAGCAGCATCTGGATGGTGGTGGTCTTTCCCGCTCCGTTGGGCCCCAGCAGGCTAACGACTTCCCCTTCTTTTATTTCGAAAGAAATGCCATCTACCGCTGTGAAACTATTGTAGCGTTTAGTCAGGTTTCTTACGCGCAGCAGAGCAGCAGTCATAAAAGTGCCCGTAATTTATACTGGAAAATGCCCAAATTTGCAATTGCACACCATACGGCTAGGCGTAGATTGCCGGGCTGGCCGCGCTTGGCCGGTTTCTCCAGCCAGCGCTTCTTTGCCCGCGTGCAGATTCGTGCTATATTTCATGAATTCGATCATGCAGGGGCAAAGCGCAATGGTTCTGAAGGCGTTAGTGGTCGGTCCCTTCGCCACTAACTGCTATATGGTTGGTTCATCTTCAAGCGGGCAAGGCATGATTATCGACCCCGGTGCTGAAGCTGCGAATATCTTGAGGACGGTGCGGGAAGCTGGATTGTCCATATCCTTAATCGTGATCACCCACGCCCACATCGACCACGTTGGCGCTCTTCGCACAGTCCAGGAAAAGACTCATGCCCAGTTCGCCCTCCACGAGGCCGAAAGGGGCTTGATGCTGGCCGCCCCCATGCGTATGCTGACATCGCTCGGCCTCACCCCCCTTAAATCACCTCACAAACCGGACAGACTGCTCAGGGATGGCGACCGAATAGATGTTGGCGACCTGCACTTCGAGGTGCTCTACACCCCCGGGCATAGCTCCGGAGGAATCTGTCTGCTGGGACACGGGGTAGTCTTCAGCGGCGATACTCTCTTCAACTGCGGTATCGGCAGGACCGACTTTCCCGGTTGCAGTCACGACCGCCTGATAGAGAGCATCCATGAGAAACTCATGGTACTGCCCGACGAAACCGTTGTCTATCCCGGCCACGGACCGCCCACCACTATCGGCGATGAGCGCCGGGGAAATCCCTTCCTGCGCTGATTAAACCTTTTAACCTGGATTTCCTATATCAAGCCAGTTGTACAGACAAGTTTCTATGGTAAAATAACTTCAAAAGCTTCTTGTTTGGCCACATTAGACGGGGCTGATTGGAGGAACCCAATGGGTGAAAAGGCCAAGGAGTTACTGAATGAAGCTTCAATT
>JAUWOB010000012.1 GCA_030612345.1 Dehalococcoidia bacterium
CTGAGTTGCTGCACGCCGCAAGGCCTATGATCTTATGGGGATGAGGGGCTGGCAACCGAGTTTGCTGTCTGGCCGGGCGACGATGCACCGGGCAACCGTGCTTATCGAATCAGGCAACTGTGAGGTGTTCTTTGGCAAAGACCGAGCACAGAAAGCGGGTAGGTTCCCTCGAGACTGCTAACTGGTAGTACCTGAAAAGGAAATAGTCGATGTTCTGCAGGAACTGCGGCAAGGAACTGGAACGTAGCCCCGATATCTGCCCTTCTTGTGGGGTGAGCCCCATGACCAGCATCGGAGATGTTTACAAGCCCCATTTCGAGCTCATTAGCTTGTCCGATGAACAGCGAAGAGCATTTGCGCGGCATGAATTCACTCTTACATTCTCAATCGATGCCGTTATCGGCATGCACTTCATCACACTGGGGCTGTTTACCCTGATTTACTTTGGCCTGAAGCACTCCCAGCTACCTATAATCAGGCATGATGATTTCGGAGCGCGTAGGGCCATCGGGTTTATGTTCATCCCCTTCTTCAATCTGTACTGGCAATTCAGATTTTGGCTTCGTTTAGTCGATCGTGTCAACTTCCAATCGCGGCTCGCAGGACTGAGACCCACAATATCCAGAGGGCTGATGCTGGCAACGATTATTGTGGGACTCATCCCGGCTGTGAATGCGGCTGCACTGCTAGTTATGTACCCTATCTGCATCGTGCAGATTCAACGTGCCTGTAACGAGCTGGCGGAGGCATCTCTCGAATCGAGCACATTCTAGATTGCTGAAGGCTGATTAGCAGTAAGCGAAGACTTGATGGTCATATTCATGCTGACAAGTTGTGCGATTATGTGCATCACATCTGTTTCACAGGTTATGCGCTGATCGTCTCTGACTGGTCAGGCAACTACGAAATCTCGTTTAGGAAACATTGAATCAAAAAGGAGGCAAAATGCAGAGGTATCCTTTCGTAAGATTTGCGGCTAGCGTTCTAAGAGTCGTAGTGTGGGTAGTATTGGTGCTTGGCGTTATGGGATCGATCGGCTTAGTTTTGTTCGGGGGTCTGATTGGTGGGGTTGACGACGTTCTCGTCGGCATCGCAGGGGCAGTAGGGGGAGTAATCTGCTCATTCCTGGCTTGGGTGTTCTTGCTTGCAACCAGGGAGATCTTCTACCTGCTGATTCATGTGGAGGAGAACACCAGTATCACCGCCGAGCGCATTACGAAAGAGCCGCATTGACAGAGATGACATGCCTCAGCAGGTTGCGCGAATCAGGGCAGTATTGCTCCTGTTTGGCCGGCATGCTCATCTGGTCTGATTGCAGCATCACAGGACGGCTGAATTGATAACTCGATCGTGTTTCGGAAAGCCCCCCCGTTCCCTTTCCTCATCTAGATAAAGCTGTTCTTCACACTGAGTAGTTCCTCATCAACGTTGCTTCCCCTTGCTCTAAGGCGTTCTATAGCCTGTTCAACTCTGTCATGCTTTGATTCATCACTCAGTTCGGCAAGCGTGCTATACACGCCAGTCCGTCTGCCGACTCTGAAATTGAGTCTCTCATCATCCGGCAGAGACAGGTACTTGTTTATGATACTGAGGCATTTCTCCTTGTCCTCGGGCATTCTGCCCTGAACTTCCATCAATAGGTTAAACGTGTGATCGCTCTTAAGATGGCTGCTGACTCGCAAGTTTTGGATGAGAATAGCTGTTTCTTGTACTACTTCGTCCTCCGTTTGCAGGTCAAATCCTCCGTCCTGCAAGCGGGCCCACAATGCCATAGGCGGAGCGACGTGGAGGGTGCGGAGCCTTATGTAGTCAGGATCAATCTCGTTCAATACCCTGACTGTCTCATAGGCATGCTCTTGAGACATTTTCCTGCCTCCGAGACCCGGCATGACATATTCACACAGAGAAATGCCTGCCTCCTTGACCCTGGTTCCCCCGTCAACGTGATTCCTGGCAGTACACCCTTTCTCCATGTAAGTCAACAAAGGATCGTAGCCAGTCTCCAGTCCGATATGAACTCTATCCAGGCCAGCATCTTTGAGTTCCTTCAACTCGGCCAGAGATTTCCTGGCTGCTGTATGAGACCGAGCATATGTAGTTACTCTCTTTATGCTGGGAAATGTCTTTCTAAGAAGAGCGATAACCTGAGCCAGATCAGCGGTGCGCATGATCATGGTGTTGGAATCCTGCAGAAAGGCTGATTTGCCTCCCGTCGCGAGCCACATGGCAACATGGCATACACATCGTCCGTACTGAGGTTGATTACAGAGCATTGCCGCTACCTCTCCTGCTCTGTCGCCATGGCCGGTCCTCCATGCTATTTCGCTTATGCCGTCGCTGATAGCTTTAGCTGCCTTAATGTCCTCTATTATCTCTTCCACTGACCTTAGCCCGAACTTGGTGCCCTTATACACAGGGCAAAACTGGCATCTGTTCCAGGGGCAGTTTCTGGTTGCCCTTATGAGCAAGGAATAAGCTTCACTGGGAGGCCTTATGGGGCCTAACTCAAACGTGTGGCTCAGCTTCTCTGTCAACGAGTAATCTAGCATTCCCAGTATTTTAGCTTCCTGAAGGAGATTGAGCAAATGGACTTGGACCTCCTACCCATGATAATATCACGGTTTCACATGAAGCAAATCGAAGTAATATCCTTCGATGCTGAAGGAACAATAGTAACGCCTGATTTCAGCGAGGCTATATGGCGCGAAGCGATTCCTGCTCTCTATGCCGAGACAAGGGGTCTTGATCTTGCCCAGGCTAAGAGGCGCGTCTATGAAGAGTATGAGGCGGTCGGCAACCAAAGGCTTGAGTGGTATGACATCGAGTACTGGTTTAGCTATCTTGACCTGGGTTCTTCTCGGCGCGTCATACAAAGCTGCCTCGATAAGATAGCTTATTATCCCGAGGTAATCGATGTCCTGTCGTCCCTGGCAGCGAAGCACAGGTTGATTGTTGCCTCTGGCACGCCACTGGAGCTACTGGACTTCTTGTTGGCTGGTATCAAGCCTTATTTTGCACGGGTCTTCTCTTCTGTCTCGCATTTTGGGCAGTTGAAGAGCCCTGATTTCTACCTCAAACTATGCGCCGAGATGGGCGTTAAGCCTAGCCGGGTCATCCATGTCGGTGATAGCTGGCAATTCGACTGCCTCAATGCCCGGGAGGCTGGCATACATGCCCTCTATCTCGACAGGTCGCGCAGAGATCATGAGGAATGTCTTAGCGATTTGTCTCAACTAAAGCATATCCTCTCGCTGTCCGTATGATATGTCGCCCTCTTTCTCACATGGAATGCCGACTATGGACATGGTAAGCCATTCTGAGCTACAATTTGGCCGTTGAGCGATGCCAGATCATAGCGAGTTATCCTCTGCCGGCAGCTCTGCAAGGAGCAAATTCAACCTATCCACGACAGAGCTCACGGAAATGGCAAGGAGGTTGCGCCGTCATGTCATCACCATGACAGCCACGGCAGGCAGCGGGCATCCTGGAGGCTCTCTATCAGCTGCTGACATCATCACTGTCCTCTATTTCAAGGTTTTGCGCTACAAGTCTGAGAATCCGCAGTGGTCAGATCGTGACCGTTTCATACTAAGCAAGGGACATGCCGCCCCAATCCTGTATGCTGCCCTGGCTGAAGCCGGCTATTTCTCCGTGTCGGAGTTGGCAACATTGAGAAAGCTGGATAGCCGTCTCCAAGGGCATGCTGATAGCAAGTTCACGCCAGGCGTGGAAATGTCTGCCGGTTCTCTGGGCATGGGCCTGTCCTTCGCAGTGGGCGTCGGCCTGGCTGCCAGGCTGAATTCCAAGACGTACCGAACCTACGCGCTTCTTAGCGACGGCGAGTGTGAGGAAGGGCAAACCTGGGAGGCAGCGCTGTCAGCCGCGCACTTCAAATTGGATAACCTGGCGGCCATAGTTGACTACAACGGGATTCAGCTCAGCGGATGGACTCGAGATATCATGAACCTCGAGCCCTTTAGTCAGAAGTGGCAGGCCTTTGGCTGGCACACCATTGATATAGATGGACATGATCTTGGCCAGATCCTGTCGGCGTTCCAAGCCGCTGAAGAGATAAGGAGCAGACCCACCGTCATCGTCGCCCATACCATCAAGGGCAAAGGGGTCAGCTTCATGGAGAATAACGTGGCATTCCACGGCAAGGCACCTACCCAGCAAGAGGCCGAAAGGGCACTCAAGGAGCTGGAGTGAGTATGGCTGAAGCATCTACCCGGGAAACCTACGGCAAGACCCTGGCTGAGCTGGGGAGAGAAAACGAGGACATTGTAGTTCTCGATGCCGACTTGTCGCCCTCAACAATGACCAGCTTCTTTGCACGCGAGTTTCCCGGCCGCTTTTTTGATTGCGGCTTGCAGGAACAGAACATGATCGGCATAGCCGCTGGATTGGCTGCCTCGGGGAAGCTCGTCTTTGTCAGCAGTTTCGCCATCTTTGTTTCGTGCCGCTGCTTCGATCAGCTAAGGCTCTGCCTATCGCAGCCGAGACTGAATGTCAAGATTGTTGCTACTCACGGCGGGATCACCGTCGGTGAGGACGGCTCCTCTCACCACGCCATTGAGGATCTGGCTTTGTTCTGCGCTCTCCCGGGCTTCACTGTCATTGTTCCCGCCGATGCTGTCGAGACTGCCGCGGCTGTAAGACAGGCTGCACGCGATTACGGACCTTTCTGCATCAGACTAAGCCGGCCCAAGACACCAGTTGTCTACTCCGAAGACTATCAGTTCACATCAGGTAGGGCGGTGACCATGAGGCAAGGCAAGGATGCCACCATTATAGCCGCGGGCATCATGGTGGCAAAGGCTTTGGAGGCAGCAGATGTCCTGGCCAGGCAAAACATAGACTGCCGGGTGGTCAACATGCACACCCTCAAGCCGTTAGATGAGACTGCCATTGTCAAAGCGGCCTCCGAGACGGGGGCAATTGTTGTCACCGAGGAGCACCTAGCCCAGGGTGGTCTAGGAAGCCGCGTTGCTCAGGTGGTCGCCAGGGAAGAACCGGTGCCTATGGGCTTCGTCAACCTGGGTGACAGCTATGCCTCGTCAGGCAAAGCTGATGAATTGCTTCAAAGATGCGGATTGACCGCTCGAGACGTTGAAGAGGCGGTGAGGTCAACTCTCAAGAGAAAGTAACGTCCCACGCCTTCACCGGTTGACTGCATTAGCGGGCTGTGCACCTCATTCCTTCCAACCTTCCCCTCAATGCCATAAGGTTAACCACGTCTTCTTTGTTGTACTCCAGCAACAAATCCAAGGCCTTTTTGTCATGGTCAACCTGATATCTCCACCACAGTGTTACCGCCTCAGCTCCCCCAATACCCCGTAACCGTCGGCCAATGCCCAATTGCCGCTCTACTGCCTTGAAGCCACCGTACAGACTGTTTCTCCAGCAATCATACATCAGATCCCGGTGATGAAAATACTCCCCCAGGTCCACGCCCAGGCTAGAGTTGATGAAAGGAAGGTCAAAGCGGCTTCCGTTATATGTATAGATCGTATCCACAAAACGCAAGGCCCTGAGCAAGTTAGCCTTCGTTGCATCTATCCCAACGAGTTGAATCAGTGTATTCGCACTATCGTTGGCCAGATAAATGCCGATGACGGTTATTTCGTCATTGAACGAGCATAAGCCTGTCGTCTCAATATCAAGATAAGCATGAAATTGCAGCTGCAACCTGCTACTCCCCTTTCAGACACCTTGTCTCCGCATATGATAGCACATGTTCTGGCAAGGAGAACAAAGCCCTTTCTCGGTAATGCCGATCGGGGCCAGAGTTAGAGAGGAGGAGAGAGCAGTTCTGTGTCTGTCTATGTTAGCCATATGATATCATTTCAACAGGTGAGCGCATGACGGTTTGAATAAGCCGTTACGGAAGGAGCGAAGACATGAGACAATGCAGCGTGGAGCAAAACAAGGAGAAGTGCAATTGCACCTATGAGCCATGCAGCAGGAAGGGCATCTGCTGCGAATGTGTGAGATATCATTGGCGGTCAGGCGAACTGCCGGCCTGCTTTTTCCCCGCCGATGTGGAGAGGACCTATGATCGCTCCGTCGAGAGATTCATCGAAACTCGTCAAGAACGGGAACGATGATCAACACGGACTTGTGACGGACAGGCACATTGTCGGATACTTTGCTATACTTCCAGTATGCCAAGAGTGGACAACCGGGCTCATAATGAGCTCCGTTCGGTACGCATAGCCCTGGGGTACCAGAGTTTTGCCGAGGGCTCAGCTTTGATTGAGCTGGGCCGAACGAGAGTATTGTGCTCTGTCAGCATGGATGACAGGGTGCCCGGCTTCGTTAAGGGGAGTGGTCGGGGTTGGGTTACTGCCGAGTATGCTATGCTGCCTCGGTCAACAGTCACTCGCACACCGCGCGATAGAGCAGAAGGAAGAAGCCAGGAAATCCAGCGCCTGATCGGTCGGAGTCTGAGGGCAGCAACTAACCTGGCACTGCTGGGAGAAAGGACATTTGTAGTGGATTGCGATGTGTTGCAGGCAGACGGCGGCACCAGAACCGCAGCTATCACCGGTGGATACGTTGCTCTTTATCACGCTTTTCATAACCTAAGACGACAAGGCATCCTGCCACTCATGCCATTGGCCCAGATGATAGCTGCCACCAGTGTAGGTCTTGTGCATGGTAACATGCTACTAGACCTCTGCTACGAAGAAGACTATCAGGCTGAAGTTGATTTCAATGTAGTCATGACCGACAAGAATGAATTTGTGGAAATTCAGGGGACCGCTGAGGGCAAGCCTTTCTCGAAGGAAATCGCCGATGATCTCCTTTCTTTAGCCCGGCAGGGGATAGATGAGCTGTTTAGAATACAGAGGGAAGCACTACGGGCTTTAGCCTGAGTCTGCCCGTAGGTTCTTGGCGTTCGTCTGCCCAGTCCTTGCCGGAGTTGCGTTTGCATTGACAGTCCCCCTGTTCTATACTTCACGCTTGCTGCAACTTATGCAAGGTTAAAAAAGATGACCCAGCAGGAGCTAGCCCGAAGGGGCACCGTTTCACCCGCCATAAAGCACGTGGCCGAAAAGGAAGAGGTGGAGATCGGTCTCGTCATCGAAGGCCTGGCTGCGGGTGACATCATAATCCCAGCCAACGCGAATCACGCAAATCTGGCCCACTGTGGCATTGGCAAAGGGTTAAGGACCAAGGTCAACGCCAATATAGGCACGTCCTCGGATTTCTGTGATTTGAACATGGAACTGAGGAAACTACAGACTGCCATGGACTATGGAGCCGATGCTGTTATGGACCTGAGCACTGGAGGCGATATTTCGGCTATCAGGAGGGCTGTTCTCAGTGCTAGTACCATCCCGGTGGGGACTGTGCCGATTTATCAGGCGGGTATTGAAGCTATTGAGAACCATGGAGCCATCGTGAATATGACTGTGGACGGGATTTTCGCCGTAATCGAGGAGCACGCCAGGGACGGCGTCGATTTCATGACCCTCCATTGCGGAGTGACCCAGGCATCCGTGGCCAGACTTAAGAAGCAGGGCAGAATGACTGACATAGTATCTCGAGGAGGAGCATTTCTCATCGGCTGGATGCTTCACAATGATAGGGAGAACCCTCTGTACGAATACTATGACCGTTTGCTGGACTTGGCTTTGGGACACGATTTCGCTCTGAGTTTGGGCGACGGCCTGCGCCCTGGATGCTTAGCCGATGCCACTGACCGGGCTCAAATCGAAGAACTGATCATCCTCGGTGAACTGGTCGAACGTTCGAGGGAAGCTGGCGCGCAAACTATGATAGAAGGTCCCGGGCATTTACCACTGAATCAAATCGTCGCCAATGTTCAGCTAGAAAAGAGTCTCTGCCGCGGGGCGCCTTTCTACGTCCTGGGGCCCCTCGTGACTGATGTAGGTGCGGGCTACGACCATATAGCCGCTGCTATTGGGGGAGCCATTGCCGCCGCCGCTGGCGCAGACTTCTTGTGCTATGTTACTCCAGCTGAGCATCTTTCCCTGCCTAATGTACAGGATGTTAAAGAGGGCATAATCGCCTCTCGAATAGCTGCTCATGCTGCCGACATTGTTAAGGGAGTGAAGGGCGCCAAGGAGTGGGACGAAGAGATGTCCAGGGCACGAAAGGCGCTGGACTGGAAGACACAAGCTAGACTATCTTTGGACCCCGACCTTTCAAGGCAGGTTCATAGTAAGATACCTGCTAGCGGAGCGACTTGCAGTATGTGCGGCAAATATTGTGCTATGGCAATAGTGGAGAGGTATCTAGGCATCTCAGCAAGTAAATGCTGAGTAAAGGTGTCTCGCCACGGCTGGCCTCAGCGATGCGAAACTCTTTCCCTCAGCGGATCCGCCCTGAGCAGTGCGAGGTTCCTTGCTTCGCTGGGCATGACAGTCAGACAGAGCGCCAGAATCATAGTAGACTGAAAGCTGAGGGGCAGGATCGTGGGAAGCGAAGCAGGCGTGACCAGCATCCGAATATGAAGACAGGAATAATGTCGGTCGCCGGAGAAACCCTGTCCGCGAATATGGCTGATGCCAACTCCTCCGTCTTGACCAGTGAGTTACCTCTAGTGGGAATCGGCCTGTGTTTTGAGCAAGACCCTGCTCATGGAGCTCGCCGAAGCTGCTCAAGGATGCAGCAAAGGGCAGTTTACGGTGCCCTTTTTGATCTGAGAAGGGTATTGCTCGAGGAGGCGCAATGCACTTGATTATAGATGGCTATTCCGACAAACAGGAAATCCTCGGCGATGAAGATTTCCTTCGAAAGTGGTTGGAGAGTTATCCCGCAAGGATTGGAATGACCAGGATTTCGGCACCATATGTAGTAAGATACATGGGACCGCCCTTGCATGACTGCGGAATATCAGGGTTTGTTTTCATAGCGGAGAGTCACATTGGCATCCATACGTTTGTTGAGCGGAACTACGTTAACATAGACGTCTTCTCCTGCAGGGATTTCGACGCCGAGAAGGCAATCGAGGACTTTCGGGGGGGATTTCACCTTGTAAAACTGCGAACCTGCCTGATTGACAGGGAATGGCCAGAGGTCGAAGCTGTGAGGCCCAACCCCCAGGGCTTTGTGTACCATGAGTGACCACGTCTGTCAGCCTGAACCCGTTGCCCCGTGGCCTGAAGAGATGTTCGTGCAGCATAGGAGCTTTGCTGGATTAGAATCGCCTTATACAGACCTGCAACAGGCGAAGACTGTCATTCTGCCTGTCCCCTACGACGCCACCAGCGAATGGCAAGGCGGATCTCGCCATGGACCACAGGCCATAATAGATGCCTCACAGTATTTGGAACTCTATGACCTAGACCTAGACCGCGACATATATAAAGCTGGTATTGCCACGCTGCCTCAGGTAGAGCCTCTGCTGAGTAGCCCCCAAGACATGATCAATCGAGTCTATCAACTGGTTGAAGGCTTGGTACATAAGGAGAAATTCGTAGTGATGCTTGGCGGCGAGCACTCTCTCTCCCTGGGTGCAGTTCGAGCCTTCAAGGACCACTTCCCCGATCTTTCTGTATTACAGCTTGATGCCCATGCCGACCTTCGCGACGAATACCTGGGGACTAAATACGGCCAGGCCTGTGTCATGCGCCGCATCCACGAGCTTTGTCCCGTCCTTCAGGTGGGAGTGCGTAGCCTCAGCCGGGAAGAAAAGCAGTTCTTAACACAAGAGAAGCTGAGGCCCTTCTACATGTCTGACTTAGCAGCCAATACAGGTTCCATACAACGGATAGTCGACTCGCTTGGCGAAGATGTCTATGTCACCATAGATGTAGATGTTCTCGACCCTTCCATTATGCCGGCAGTAGGCACCCCTGAGCCCGACGGCATGTCATGGCGCCAACTCCTGGATATCATGGAATCGGTTGCGCTTCACAAGCATGTGGTGGGCTTCGATTTGGTGGAGTTCTCTCCCGGGCAGGGGCCGAGCTCTTGCGCCTTTCTGCTGGCTAAATTGGCCTACAGGCTTATCGGTTACACCGTGCCGTCGGACAGGAACGCCGCAGAAGCCGGGCGCTAACCTGATGTGCTGACTAGCCTGGACGAATGTGCTTTTGCTGTGAGCTGCCTGACTCATCAGCTGGGCCATGGCAGCACTGCATTCATACTACCTACATATAGCCGTGTGGTTCCAAGGCCACCGCAGCCGGCGGCGAGTCTTATACAGAACCTACTGGAGATGGACGCTAGCAAGAGGTCGACAAAGACAATTGATCAAGAGAGTGAGCCGCCAGGGGCTCGAACCCTGAACCTGCTGATTAAGAGTCAGCTGCTCTACCTGTTGAGCTAGCGGCCCAGAGCCATAATGTTACCATTAAGGTACAGCGCAAGCAAGTGGAGCTATAACGAATGAACTCACTTTGCGTTGTGTGCTAGAATAGAGTTTGGCCAATGAAGATTCTTCGTGAAGTCGCCATAACTGTTCTCATCGCTGTCGTGGTGTTTGTTGCCCTTCAGCTCAACATACAGAGCTATACTGTGGAGGGTTCCAGTATGATGCCCAACATCCAGGCACGGGAGTACATCATGGCCAATAAGGCGAGTTACCGCTCATCTGAGCCCCACCGAGGGCAGGTAATCATCTTTGACCCGCCCTTTGAGTCGCCGCGCCCCTATATCAAGAGGGTCATCGGCCTGCCCGGCGAGATAGTGGAGATCAGAGATGGGAAGGTTCTTGTCGACGGAAAGCCCCTGGATGAGCCAGACACAATACCATCGCCCAACTATGAGATGCCGCCCAGGGAAGTCCCAGAGAACGAGTATTTCGTCCTCGGCGACAATCGCAATAGCAGTAGAGACTCAAGTGATGGCTGGACCGTGCCTCGGGAGAACATAATCGGCAGGGCCTGGTTTACCTACTGGCCTCCGAACGAATGGGGGCGGGTCATGCACCATAGTTATCCCTAGTTACTCGGAATGGAGGGCGCCGTTGATGGTGCCTTGTCAGCCGATTGGATTGTGACTTGAGCGACGGGGTGCTGGAGATATTCAAGGCAGCTGGAGCAGTCAAGGAAGGTCACTTTCTGCTCGCCTCCGGATTACACTCACCTGTTTACTGGGAGAAGTTTCGCATCCTGCAGCATCCAGATTCCACCGGAAAGCTATGTGGCCTTATCGCTCAGCGCTTCAGAGGGCAAGGAATAGACGTAGTTGCTGGGCCAACTACCGGCGGGATCATTCTTGCCTTTGAAACTGCTCGTCAATTAGGAGTGAGAAGCATCTTTGCCGATAAGGTGGGAGCAGTGAGAATCTTTCGTCGCGATTTCGAGATCGAACCTGGTGAACACGTCCTTGTTGTTGATGACATACTGACCACAGGAAGCTCGCTCAGAGAGACGATAAGTGCTGTAGATGAACTGGGAGGAATCGTCGCTGGGGCTGGAGTACTTGTCGACCGCAGTGAGAAGGACCTGGATATCAGGGTGCCCCTCTTCAGGTGCCTTCGTGCGCCCACCGTGGCCTATTCGCCTCAAGAATGCCC
>JAUWOB010000059.1 GCA_030612345.1 Dehalococcoidia bacterium
ATTTCTTCTCCCTGAGCTTAAGCAAATAGCTCTTCAGAAGATCATCATAGGCCTCGATGATGCCCTTTGCCTGCTCTGCGGAAATGAAACTCGCCATTTGGGTCAAATCGTTGCGATAAGCAGCCACAGTGTTCTGGGAACAGCCTTTCGCGTGAGTCAGATACTGCAGGAAGGCATCGATGTCCGGCTTCATCACAATCATTGTAACATAATCCAGGTGGTTTTTGCCTCTGTGTAAGTCGCTTGCTACAATGAACTCGTGGTGGAATCAGAGCAACTTAGAGCCTTGCCGGCAAAGCCCGGCGTTTACCTGTTCAGGGACAGAGATGGCAGTGTTATCTACGTGGGCAAGGCTGCCAACCTGAACAGCCGGGTCAGGAGTTACTTCGGCGCTCCCTCCAACCTCTCATCGAAGACTCAGCGATTGGTGGCAAAGATACAGGATTTCGAGTTTCTGGTGACCGATTCCGAGCAAGAGGCGCTCATTCTCGAATGCAACCTGATAAAGAAGTACGTACCCCGATTCAATGCGCATCTCAAGGATAGCAAGACTTTCCCTTACCTCAGGATAGACGTCAATGAAGATTGGCCTGGCGTTCATATCACCCGCCGGGTTCAGAAAGACGGAGCCAGGTACTTTGGGCCCTTTGCCAGCGCCGGCTCGGTACGAAAAACCTTGAGGTTAATAGAGAGGATCTTTCCTCTTCGCAGTTGCAGCAAACGCATCGATGGCAAAGACAAGCGGCCTTGCCTCGATTACCATCTCCACCGCTGTCTGGGACCGTGCATCGGGGCAGTGGAAAGACAAGAGTATCGCCAGGTGATAGACCAGGTCATCCTCTTCTTACAAGGGAAGCAGGAACTTATTCTTCGCGAGTTAAGCGTCAAGATGAAGGCAGCAGCACAGCAGCTTCACTTTGAGAGGGCAGCCTTGCTGCGAGACCAGATTGAGGCCATAGAAAGAGTCATAGAGGGGCAGAAAATCGCCATAAGACTGCAGGGAGAAAAGGATGCCATCGCTCTGGCGCAAGATGAAAGACAGGCCTATGTCGAACTCTTCTCTATTCGCAACAGCAGACTCATTGGCCGGGAGGATTTTGCTATGGAAGGCGTTCAGGGCGAGCCTCCCGGGCGGGTAATGACCGACTTCGTCAAACAATACTATGCCTCGGCTTCATACATCCCGCCGTTGATCTTACTTCAGCACCCTGTGGATGAGCCGGCAGTGCTCTCCGAATGGCTCAAACAGCAGAGAGGGAGCAGAGTAACACTTGAGGCGCCACAGCGAGGAGCTAAGAAGAAGCTCATGGATATGGTCGCTGAAAACGCTGTCAGAGGTTTGGAGCTAGCCCGAGCTAAGGAACTGACGATGGAGGCCTTGAACTCCGGACTGCAAGAGCTAAAGGACAAACTCCGCCTGGCCAGAATGCCTCGCAGGATAGAGTGCTATGATGTCTCCAATATCCAGGGCAGTCTGGCTGTGGGTAGCATGATTGTTCTGGACAAGGGCTTGCCCAAACCGGCGTATTATCGCCGTTTCCGCATCAAGACCGTGACCGGCGCCGACGATTACGCCATGATCCGGGAGACATTGAGGCGCAGGTTCAAGAAGGGCCTGGCAGGGACAGGCACCTGGGCAATCGTTCCCGACCTTGTCCTCATTGATGGCGGCAAGGGACAACTCAATGCCGCCCTGGCTTTGAGGCAAGAACTAGGGCTGGACTCCATCCCCATGGCCAGCCTGGCCAAAGGAAACGAGGAGGTATTCATACCCGGCCAAGCCACGCCGGTCTGCCTAGCCAAGGATTCTCCTGCCTTACACATGCTACAAAGAGCCAGAGATGAGGCCCATCGCTTCGCGATAAGCTACCACCGGAAGCTGCGCGACAAAGAAGCCGTTGCTTCCGCTCTGGATGATATTCCCGGCATCGGACCGAGACGAAAGAAAGCCCTGCTCAAGGAGTTTGGCTCAATCGAAGGTATCAGGGAGGCCCCGCTTGAGGAACTCAGCGGGACAGAAGGTATAACTCCCGCCCTGGCACACAAAATCAAGGAGTATCTAGGAAACTCCTCAGTGTTATAGCGTTCTTAATGGCAGATGCCTGAGCATCGTTGTTGAAATAGATATAGCTCGCCTTGACCTCCTGCTCAAGGCGGAAAAGCCCTTGTGCCCACTGACAGAGCTCTTCGTCGGAGTAACAACTGGAGTACAGACGCTGGCTGCCGTGGAAACGGACATAGGCAAAATCACTCGTAGCTACAAGGGGACAGCTCAAGCCGGGCATATCAAAAACGCACAACCCAACGTTGTGCCCTCGCAAAACATCGAAAACGGCGTCATCAAGCCACGATTCGTGGCGAAACTCAACTACATGCTGATACTTCGGTGGCAATGACGATAAGAAACTCTGCAATAGCGCATCGTTGCGTCTCAGGTTGGGAGGCAGCTGATACAACAGAGGACCCAGTTTCGCTCCCAGAAGACCAGCCCTCGATAGAAAGTTCTCCACTGCTGAACCTGCATCCTTTAGCCTTTTCACATGCGTGATGAACCGGCTCACCTTAACAGCAAACATGAAGTTGTTGGGCGTGGATTCCCGCCAGGTGGTGAAAGCCTTCTCGGAAGGCAGACGATAGAAACTGTTGTTTAGTTCTACGGTGGAAAACTGCCGAGCGTAGAATGGCAGCCATTTAGCCTTGGGCAATTCGACAGGGTAGTAAATGCCGCGCCAGTGCTCATAATGCCAGCCGCTGCAACCAACGTAGTGCTTTGTGGACAGCTTGTCCTGTTGCCCCCACTTCCCGTAGTCACCCGATTTCGCACACATAACTGCACACTAAATATGGCAACCGCACTACTATAGTATCATCCTGATCCCGTGTCCAGTCTCGCAAATGAGATTGCGTTGTCCCGGTAGATCGCGACTGCCAGCGCTACAAGGAGAGCCGCGGGCTATCCCTTTATGTAGTGCGCCCTTCGGGGTCGCGCATGCAGCAAACTTGGCAAGGATGCCGGTCAAGTATTGACTTCAGACCCCTGATATGCCCACAATAAACACTGTGGAAATACTCGGAGTATTCCTATTTGCCCTTCTGGGCCTGACAACAGGCAGCTTCCTTAATGTCTGTATTGACCGCCTGCCCCAAAACAAGTCCATTGTACATCCGCCCTCTCACTGCGACGTTTGCCAGCACAGGCTAGCCGTCAAGGACCTCATCCCTGTACTCAGCTATCTACGCCTCCGCGGTCGCTGTCGGTATTGTCAGGCCACGGTGCCCCGGAAGCTACTCTGGGCGGAGCTGGCCACCGGCCTGATATTCGCTTTCCTCTACTGGCGTTACGGCCTGAGTGCGGAACTGGCAGTCATGGCCTTCTATAGCTGTCTCTTCATCGTAGTCTTCATCATTGACCTGGAGCACGGGCTCATCCTGAACAAGGTGGTTTATCCCGGCATGGTTGTGGCTTTGCTTCTGGCTTTATTGCCTCAGTCCGGGCTTACCCAGTGGGTAGTTACCGGAGTTGCCAACGCTGCTCTAGGGGGAGGCATTGGCTTCGCAATATTCATCTTGATTGCCCTGGCCTCCCGTGGCGGCATGGGTTGGGGAGATGTCAAACTGGTCGGTCTGATCGGTCTGGCTACCGGCTTCCCTCTCATTCTCTTCTCCATAGTCCTCGGGGCCATCCTCGGCGGCTTAGTAGCCGTGGCTCTGGTCATTGCCAAAAGGAGGACGTTCAAGGAGACTCTCCCCTTCGGGCCTTTCCTGGCCCTGGCCGCCATGGTAACACTGCTCTGGGGCAGCAACCTACTAAGCTGGTACCTGGGACTGATGTAGCAGGGCACAGGCAATCGGGCAGATGCCGCGCGGCGACAAGCTCCACCTCTACAGGCAGACCTACTTGCCGGGGGCAGGGCTACCTTCTTCTGAACAGGGCAAAGAAACGGTCTTGATATTCCGGGAATAGGCCCCAGCGGTTCAATTCGACCACCAGTTCCGGCGCTCGCGAGAGGTTGCGACCTGCCTGTTCGAAAAGCTCTTCAATATAGTCTCGCGCACCGTGGGGCACTCCACTGGCATCCATGTCCAGGAAACCCCTGCGATCAAATTCGACAATGTTACTGCGGACCGACCTGGTAGTTAGCTCGTAGATAAACATGAGCAAGGATACATCCCACAGCTCCTCCACCCCCTTGATTATGGTGCTTAAGGGGTTGCGCTGCTCCTCTATTCGCGAGCTGAGCTTGTTTATAACCTGCCTGATAGGCTCCGAAACAACGTTCATACCCCCGGGTTCGTTCTTATACCGGTAGAAAATGCCCGATTCATAAGGGCGCTCCCGGGCTATCATCGCCATGTATCTTCTTGCCTGCTCGCTGAAGCCTTCCACATTGACCAGATAAGCAGGAGTGACGATCTTGGGCCTTTCCGCAATGACCTTGCCATCCCGCACCACACTCACGTTTCCTACCAGCTCAGTGACAACGTAATAGTCAATAACAGAGCTGCCGAACGCGTCCAGTTCTTGCCGCGGCGCTCGAACTAACTCCGTGTGTTCCAGTGCATATCTGGTCTTGTCATCGAGTTCCATAGTAGACCCCAATCCAACCTGTCATTCTGAGTGTAGCGAAGAATCCAGACCCTTCCCCCTCGTTTCACTCAGGGTCAGGGTGACAAGAACGCTCTCTTTTCAACCGTTCTTTCGCTAGATAAACATCTTCACCGCATAGAAGTTGCGCCTCACATCATCCCTGCCGGCAATTATGCTGCCGGCCTCAGTGCTATGGCCCGGAACAACGTATTCCGCGTCAAGCTGAGACAACTCGTCGATGCTCCTCCGCAGCAGGGAAGAACTGCCGCCGGGGAAGTCAGTCCTACCTATGCTGCCGGCAAAGACCACGTCGCCGGTGATCAGGATCTTGTCCTCTTCCAGATAGAGAGAAACCGAACCCGGGGAGTGCCCCGGAGTGAGTAGGACTTTGATCGCCAGCTTGTCATCTTTCGCCCCCAGCGTAAGATCGCCCGGCTCAAGATAGAAGAAGGGATCGATCTGTGGCGGCTTAGCGCCAAATGCCTGGAAAAACATCTTCCCCGCGTTGCGGTAGAACTCGTCTTCTTCGCGCGATAGAGTAAACAAGGCCCCGCTCTGCTCCACCACCGATTCAGCGGCCTCAATATGGTCAGGATGGCTATGGGTGCCGATCACCAATCCGATGCTTCCCATTGTGAAGCCGTCCCTCTCCATAGCTTGAGCCAGTGAATCAAAGCAAGGCTCCCCGAGTTCATTGCTGACATGCCCGGGGTCGACCAGTATGTGGGGACGCTCCCCTCTCAGAACCGATGACAATAGGACGGCATTGCAGTTGTTTCCCCTGCCCTGCCAGACATAGCAGTAGAAGTCCTTCGCCAGCTTCACAGAATTATGATAGACCATTACTGTGACCTCAAGTCCCCCTTATTGAGCTTCGCCCATATTATAGGCTAAAATAGCTGCTAGTGCTAATAGAGAACGGGCCTGGATTTCTGAACTACGATCTGGAGTCGCATGGACGAGTTAAAGAGTGCCTGGGAGATAGCTCAAGAGAGAGTAAATAGGCTGGGTAAGCTGTCGACCGGCGAGAGAGAAGAGCAAGAGAAGCAAAGGTATCGCCAAATCGGCCAAGCGCTGGCGCAGAAATGGCTTGACAGTTCCCGACACGTGGATATGGGTGCGGAGCTAAACAAGCACGACGAAAAGGGCAGGGAGATAATAGAGCAGGCCCTGATCGGCCACCTAACAGAGGCTATCGGTTTCACAAACGTGCAGTCCATAGATAACACAAAAAGGTTAATCGAGGCCATAAGCAGCGTGCAGCCTGAACTACGGCCGCAGGCAGAGGAAATGGCCAGGCTTCTCCACGAATATGAAGAGGCAGAACAGAAGCTAAGGCAGGAACTGGAAGGCGATTACAGGGAAACCCTGCACCTGTTGAGAATCTCAGGAACAGCGGTCGGTGCCATCAACCTCGAGGCCAGCGATAAATGGCAGCTGGCCCGTAACGAACTGCTGGAAGCCTTTACCCCCGCACTCGATGACCTAAAGCGGGCACTAGTTAGGTAGGAGACGAGTCACGGGGCCCCCAGGGTGAGTGTGTGGTCGTAGCGGCCGCGCCGGCGGTCGAAGTTGACGCGGTCCGCGAGGACCCGGAAGTTCTCGGCCGAGATGCCGCAGCGCGGATCCGTGACGTCGATGACGTCGAGGAGCTGCTGGAACACGTTGGTGGGGGCGGTGATGGCGGCGGGGCTGGCCTCCAGGGCGCGGGGGCGGAGGATGGCGAGGGCCCTCTCTTCGAG
>JAUWOB010000066.1 GCA_030612345.1 Dehalococcoidia bacterium
CGACGCCTTAGACCCGATGAGGAGGAGCAGCTGATCCGGCTGGCGAACGATGCTTACCACCTGGAGCGACTCCGACCTGGCATTCTGGCCAGATGGACGACCGAAGACCCTGTCTTCAGCATGGATTGTGTCAAGGTAGCCGAATATGAGGGCGAGTTGGTCGCACTGGTCGTAGCCCGCTCCGATCGGGAGTACAACAAGCACTATCATGCCAACCGCGGCTATCTAGGCCCGGCGGCCACGCTGCCATCCCATCGGGGGAAAGGCTTGAGCAAGGCCCTGACTGCCCAGGCGATGAACGTCCTGCATGAGCTAGGAATGCAGACCGTCTGCTTACACACCTGGCAAACGAATAGGCCGGCCTTGGGAGTCACAACAGACCTCGGCTTCCGCGTCGGGCATGAGTGGAGAGTCCTGCGCAAGACGTTACATCAACTATGCGAAAGAGGCTGATGCTGAACCGATGTGATGGTTCATTCCCCTTCGTCTTGAGCGGCACTCGCAGCCGTGTCCCGGAGTATTATGCGGCGGCAGCCTATAGCATCTCTTTGGGTAACGAGAGAGATCATGTCTTCAAGACACAAACTGGTTTTCGCGACGGAGCGACCGGTCGTCACAACCGCAACAGAAGACGATGTTGACCTGTTCTACGCCCTGTGGACCAACCCCCGCGTGATGAAGAACGTGGGGTTTCCCCGCGGACTGCCTGTGACAGTATGTGAATTCCGGGAGAGCCTCTCGAAACAGGGAAGGTCCGAGTTTGACCAGTTGCTGGTCGTGGAACTGAAGGCCACCGGTCAGTTCATCGGGGAGTGCAAGTTGTCTTACCCGGATGAGGCAGGCATAGCTGAAGCGGACGTCAAGTTGCTTCCGGAATTCTGGGGGGTATGAATACGGCGTCGAGGCCTGACAGGGGCTGGTAGCCTATCAGTTCACCCACACCGACTGCGATCTTGTCCAAGCCACCCCCAACGTGGATAACATAGCTTCAGTCAAGATGCAGGAGGCCGTAGGTGGTGTGCGCACTGGTGAAGACGCGTATCAGCTTCCCGAGTCTATGCGGGCCTACACGACACCGATGCGTTACCACGTCTACCGGGTGAACCGAGCGGATATTGGCAACAAGAACGTCCGAGCCCTTGAGCGGGTCGAGATCGATGACCAGGCAATCACGGCTGACCATGGGAGGATCAACTCCTGCGAGTTGATTTCCTCAATGGGCATCGAGCGCGGTGCGTAGCCAATCGGATCAGCAAAGCGCGGAGCCCCACTATTCCTTCTGCACCCCGGTGAAGGTGAAGTCCTTGATATAGACAGCGGGCATGACCGCAAAAGACACGGCCTCGTCAGTGATGACCTCACGCTCCCTGGCGATCGCCTGCACATTAGAGAGGGCTCGCAACATGCTCTCGGTCCAGCGCAGGTTCTTCACCGCATGTTTGATCTTGCCCCCTTCGATGAAGAACGTCCCGTATCGAGTCATCCCGGTCATCAATGCTTTCTTCGGGTCAAGGAAACCGTTCACATAATGGAAGTTACTGACGAGCAGTCCCCGCTGGCAGGAAGCGATCATCTCCTCTACCGACGAGTCCCCCGGCCCCAGGCAGAGGTTCCAGGGAATCGCTCCATACGGACTGCCGGGCAGTCCGGCGTGGCCAGTCGGCCTCGCCTTGGCCTGGTTGGCGCTGATGGAATCGAAGACTACGCCGCGATTGATTCCGTGCTCAATCAAGGTGACCCTCTGCTTGGGAGAGCCCTGGAAGTCGAAAGGCAGCCCCTGCGCCTCCGGCTCACGAACACTATCATAGATGGTGACGTTCTCCCCCATGGAACGCTCGCCCAGCTTCCCCGCCAGGAAACTGGTCCCTTCAATGAACGAGTTCGACCCGAAGGCAATAAAGCTAAGCCACATCATCACTTCCGCAAGGCACCGCGGTTCAAGAATCACATCATACTGTCCCAAAGGCATCTCCTGCTGATTCCTGTTCAGGGTACAGCGCTCCAGCGCTTTCGCCGCGACTCGCTCGAAGTCTATGCTGCTCACATCGTGGGAAAAGGCACTCGAGCGGCTCATGCCCTCCTTCGAGACCGGCACGATAGTGATCCCCGCCTGAGTCAATGGCTGGTAGGCAGCCACACCGTTCGAGTTCAAGACAGCGACCTCCCCCTCCCCAGTACTGAAGGCCCCAGCGACTTCTAGCCCCAGCCGCTCAGCCTGAGCGAAGATCCTCTTCATTGTCTCGGCTCGAGCAGCCGGCGCGAACTTTGCCGTGGCCTCGAAATATGTCTGCGTCCGCTCGTAACCGGCCGGTCGCGGGAAGACCTTAAAGAAGGGATTCTCCGGCGGATGCCGGGCCAGTTCCAGAGCCCGGGTTGCAGTGCGGACCAGTGCTTCCTCTTCCAGTGTATTGACCGTGACCACTCCCAGCCGCTTCCCCTCAGCCACCCGCACATACACCCGGGTGTCCTCCTCGGACACGTTCTGGTGGATTGCCGACTTGGTATAACGTGTCAGATCACTCCGCCCACCCATATACACTAGCTCCGTCCCGTCTGCCGGGGAGCGACCAACAACACGCCTGAGTACTTCTAGAATTCGCTGTTCGCCTATCATTTTTTCACCCCCACTTCGACGTTTCTGAACCTGGCCGGAGCCACGCCGTGGGCCACATGCATCGTCTGCGGCGGCTCACCTTTGCCGCAATTGGGAAGTCCCCAGACTCTCCACTCGCTCCTGTCGCAAATCGCGTCACACGAGCCCCAGAACTGCGGCGTGATCCCCGTATACACGGGATTCTTGAGCATCCTCACACGCTTCCCGTGCTTTATCTCCCAGGCGATCTCGCAACCGAACTGAAAGTTAAGCCTGAGGTCGTCGATCGCCCATGCTTTGTTGGTGGACACGAGGATCCCCTCCTTCGTATCGGCTATCAAATCGTCCAAGGTGAGCTGCTCCTCTCCCGGTTCCAGGTTGATGTTGATCATCCTGATTAGGGGAATATGGTTCCAGCTTTCGGCGCGCATCGCCCCGCTGCTTTGTCTTCCCAGAATCGGCGCAGTCTCCCTGGAAGTAAGGTAGCCGACGAACACTCCCTCCTCGATAATGGGGAAGCGTTGGGCTGCCACTCCTTCATCATCATAGCCGAACGACCCGATCGAACCGGGTATGGTGGCGTCGCCGAAGATATCGACGATCTTAGACCCGTACCGGAACTTGCCCACCTTGTCCGGCGTGAGGAAACTTCCTCCGGCATAGCTGATCTCGGTTCCCAGAGCTCGATCGAGCTCAGTGGGATGGCCGCAGGACTCGTGCACCTGGAGGACAAGTTGCGAAGAATCGATGATCAGGTCTCTGTTCCCCGCCGGACAAGGCTCCGCCGCGAGCAGAGCCAGCGCCTCCTCCCGCATCCGCTCGGCGTTCTCTACCAGTTTGAGGGATTCCACAAACTCATAGCCATGAGCAGCGAAGTCTCCGCCCATGCTGGTGGGATAGGACCTCCGTTGAACATCGCCTCCCTCGATAGCCGTGGCTTCAATGCCCGCGCCGCTCTCCAAGATGCTCTGTGTAACCTCGGCGCCTTCCGTGCTCAGGAAGAGCTTCTCCGTTCGGTAGAAGCTCATTGCTCCTTCCGCCACGGCAATCCCCTTGTCCTGCCTCAAGATCTTGAGTGCAGCAAATAGCAGTTCTAGTTTCCTGTCCAGGCTAACCGCGAAGGGATCGACCTCAAATCGAGTTCTATAGCGTCCGACATGTGGCGGGGATTCGTCGAGCTTCACAGGCTGACGCTGAGTCAAGTAGCTCGCCTTGGCGACCTCCAACGCCCGGCCGGCTGTTGCCGTTACGTCGGCTTCGGTAGGCCGGGCAGAGGCGGCGAAGCCCCATGACCCCTTATAGAGGACGCGGATGCCGAAGCCGCAATCATCCTTCCGCGAGAGACCTGCCACCTGCTCGTTCCGCACCGTTATGCTCTCGCTCTCGCGATCCAGGTAACGCGCGTCGGCGTAGTCGACACCGGCCCGGCTCAAGTCATTCAGCGCCGCGTTAAGCCATTCCTTTGTCTCCCTCAAGCCTCCTTTCGCCGTGAGTTTAGGAAATATCCGCCGGGAAACCAAGCCTGTACCGCAAGGCAAGATGATGGAAGATTCTCCTCATAATGCCTGCCTTCACAATCCCCGCATGCCGGGATGTGTGGAGGAGGAACCGCGTCATACGGTTGCCGGTTTTGACGAAAGACTGGAGACAGCGTATATTGTTGCCACCTATAAGCCAGGTTTGGGTACATTTGAGGCCGATTGCAGGTGGCAAGTGAGTAACCATCCTTGACTGATAAGCTGCGCACTGCCCCGAGGGCAATCTGAATCCAATGAAGCTAATTGTGGGGCTGGGAAATCCGGGCAAGGGCTACGCCCATAATCGCCACAACGTTGGTTTCCGGTGCCTGGATTACTTTGCCAGGCTTAGCTCCATTCGCCTTGACCGCAGACAATGCCAGGCAAAAGTAGGCATGGGCGAAGTGAAAGGCGAGAGGCTGCTCCTGGCCAGGCCGGGTACATTCATGAATCTGAGTGGCAATCCCGTATTTTGCCTGCTACGCAAGCATAGCATTTGTTTGAGCGATCTCCTGATAATACATGACGACCTCGACTTGCCTCTGGGCAAGATTCGCCTGCGCCAGAGCGGAGGCTCGGGAGGACACAAGGGCGTGAATTCCATTATCACTGCCCTGGGCAGCGAGGACTTCTCCCGAATCAGGGTGGGAATCGGACGGCCCCGAGAAGAAGAGCAACCGGTTGGTGAGGACGCTATAGTCAGCTACGTGCTCAGCGATTTCTCGCGCCAGGAAGAAGCAGTAATCCGGTCCATAATCATCAAGGTAGCTGAAGCCATTGAGTGCTTTCTTACCCAGGGAATAGAAGCGGCCATGAACAAGTTCAACTAGCCGCTGCACGGTGATTCTGCAAGGCGACAGGCCTACAGCTCAGTTCAACCCAGCCACCCTGGAGACGGCCACCGATCCTATACTCCGTAACCTGTGCGTGAACACATCGCGCCTGCGTTGACATCTACATACAGACCTCCTCGACAAAACGAAGGGATACACTCGGCAGACGCTGAGCTACCTACCTTGCTCCACGAAAAGGAGAAATCGACAGCGTACGACACATTGTCATCGCTCATCTCTACCACATCATCTACTGGACAGCGACTTTTGACAATTCCCACATGGATGATACAATATCACCTCAAGGATCATGTCAGGTGCGCGGTCAGGTGTACATATCGGAGGGTTGCACCGGTCTGCCCTATGCTCCACCGCGCCGGTCTACCTGTACAGGGTTCACCCGGTAGCAGGGATCATAGAACTGAGGCGGTTCGAAGACCACCCAGACCCGATAGACAGGTGGATGTTCCTCCTGGAGGACCTCTAGAAGCGGGACAATCTGCAGGAGCTTTGCCGCGTAGACAGGCAGAGCGGCCGTCTGGGCCAGATCCGCGACTTAGCCTGTTGTATTGCGGGGAATGAACACTGACCAAGCCTTCTGGCTTCGGGGTGACGGCGAGAGACAAGGGAGAGTACAGACATGAGAGAGAAGAATAACCTGTCAATCAGGGTGATCTCCTTCTTCATCGCAGTCAGCTTAGCATTATTGGTCTTTTCAACCTCTGCCGGAGCGTCTCCCTCAACCAATATATGGGATTGGCATGATTTACACGCCGTGAGAGAAAACCTGGGCGGTAACTACCGTCTCATGAACAACCTCGATGCAACTACTGCCGGCTACATGGAGCTAGCGAGCGCTAGGGCCAATGAGGGGAGGGGCTGGCAGC
>JAUWOB010000103.1 GCA_030612345.1 Dehalococcoidia bacterium
GTGGCGTTGGTGGTGGGACTGATGATCTTGCTGGTGCGTCGAAGGAGAGCCGGCCGGACCGTAAGGCAAGGCCGAAGAAGATCAGGCTCGGCAAAGAAAAAAGGGCGAGGGAGGGTTACGCCGAAGAAGAGACGCTGAGTAGAGCGTTTTCGGCGATCCGGGCACCTATTCGCCGCAAAGAAGAGGTGACACATATGATTCACCATGCGGTACTAAGAGAGCATGAATGGTGCTGTGAGCGGAGCATCGTGTGGGGTGCCGCATTGTGAGTTAAAACAGTGAGTCCTGGCTGATGAGAACCGATTAGAGAAGCACGAAGGAGAGCCTAGGCATGGAAATCATCGAAGCAATGAACAGCAGGAAGAGCATACGGGCCTACAAGCCCGATCCTGTGTCCCGAGAAGTTCTCAAGGAGATAATGGAGTTAGCTTTGCGTGCTCCCTCCTGGGGGAACACCCAGCCCTGGCAATTCGCCATAGTGACCGGGCAGGAACTGGAACAGATAAGGCAGGCCTTCGTTGATAGAGCCGAAGGGCTGGGTAATACAGACATTCCTCTTCCTCAAGGATTTCCCGAGCCGTACAGTACTCGTTATCGGGCTCTGGGCAGGAAGGTTTTCGAGCTAAAGGGGATAAACAGGGAGGATAAGGAGAAGAGGAAATGGTGGCTTTTGCAGGGCTTGAGGTTGTTTGAGGCTCCGTGTGCCATCTACATCTACATTGACCGCTCTTTCCACATACAGGGCGACGGGCTGAATGTGTGGCCTCTATTCGACTGTGGTTTGGTAGCTGAGAACATCATGCTGCTGGCTGCCAGGCATGGGCTGGGAACTATTGCTCAAATACAGGCTGTCATGTATCCCGCCGTCTTGAGGCAGGTATTGGGGATACCGGATTCCAAGCTGATAGTGCTCGGGATAGCTGTCGGTTATCCTGATTGGGATGACCCTGTGAATCAGTTGCACTCCGAACGAGAGCCCCTGGATAGCGTAAGCACCTGGCATGGCTTTTAGTCACTGAAAGCGGCCCCGTTAGGGGCTTTCTTGCAGGATTAACTCTGCTGCTCGATGAGTAGAGAGATTTCTCTGCCCTTGTTATAATCGCGTTTTGTAAGCAGCTATGAACTACTCCTAAGAGACATCGTGTTCACCGAGGAGAGCGTTGTCAGGTTTAGACAGTTCAAGCTGATAACTTTTGAGTTCACGATGCACGTGGATATCGAAGCTTAGGAGGAAAGGAATTATGCTAAATATGCGACGTTTCGTGAAGGGTGTGGATGAGCCCGTCTGGGTTGAAGTATTAAACGCAGCCCGTAAAGAGCGTGAGGACTGGAGAGCCATCACGGTGGAAGAGATGCTCCTGGAAGAGAAGCGCCCGGAATTTGACTTCGAGGGGAGATTCATTGCTGAGCTTGATGGAAAGGTGTCCGGTATAGTGCATGCTCACGTGGATAAGTTGAGAAAGGACAGGAAAGGATTCATTCGTTTTGGCGTCATCCCGGAATTTCGTGGCCGCGGAATCGAACAACAACTCATAGAAACAGCCCTCAGGGAGCTCAGAGTCCGCGGTATGACAACCGCACAGGCGGGGGCTGATTCCAAGGAAGGAGATCACATACAGCTTTTGGAAGCGTTGGAGTTCAAGCATGTTCGAGTGGGCAGCATGATGGAGATAGACTTCGCAAACGTTTCGCGGAACATCGGCGAGAACAAAGAAGTAGCCATTAGACCTCTCCAGAAAGACCTGGAAGAGGACATAAAGCTCTTCAATTGGCTAGATAATGAAACCTTCAAGGAACACTTCGACTTCCGTCCTAGTACGTTGGAGGAGATACGCCACTTCTTATTCTCCGATCCACGCCTCCAGGAACAAGAGGTTTTCTTCGCCCTGCTTGACGGTGAGACCGTCGGCTGCATCGGTGTTGGCATAGACGAGAAATACAATCTGGAGAAAAAGGTGAAGGCTGGGGAGATTCTTACCATCGGAGTCTTGAAGGCATACAGAAGAACAGGCATAGGAGCCAGGCTGATGCTACATGGCCTTGAAACCCTTAAGGCCAAAGGCATGACCAGAGCACTACTCGGCGTGGACGATTACAACCCAACGAAAGCCATAAGACTCTACGAGAAAGTCGGATTCAGAGCTAAGAAAAAGGATTTCACCTTCGAAAGAGAACTCTAGCTATTCTTGATTCTCGAACATTCAAACCGCACATCCGCCGAGCGATGTACATGAGTATCGCTAGCTGCAAGTCAAAGCTTCGAGCATGGGATAGTGAGTCTGCCGATAGGTGAGAGCTTGTGCGGCTGAGATGGTTCGGCAAGAGCCCGATCAAGGCGCCACTATCCACGCAGACGGAGATTCCTATCCTACGGCGTGCATATTGAAGGTTCCGATGGAATGCACCAGGGAAAACAGGCGGGCGTTTGCTGTGGTCATTGCCCTCCAGAAATGAGGATTCATTGAGTCCGAGAGTGGGGCAGCAATTCAACATGGGATATTGGAAAGTGCCCCCAAGGGGATTCGAACCCCTGATCTTCAGCTTGAAAGGCTAATGTCCTAGGCCTCTAGACGATGGGGGCAACATCGGGCATTTTACGGGTAATCAATTGAATATGCAAGCCTGAATGGCTAACAATCTATCATCTTTGAGGCAAGGAGAGATGCTGGTGCTGCGTAATCTTTGAGTGCTGGTGGAGTTGTGATACCATTCTGTGCCAAACCTGCAATGATATTCGTGCGCACTGCCGAAGAGGCACTGCCTGAGACGGAGCTTACATGGTTGCCGGCGGAAGAGAGGCTAGCTCCCAATCTCCTGTGCAGCGGTTTGCTGTGGAGAAGGCGACGGGAATTACGGCCCAAATAGAGGGAGCGTTGGCATAGATCTCCAACCGGCTATGGCGTTCGCCAAGAATCGCCTTATATGTCAAGAACAACAGGACAGTCCTTCAAGCTGGCCCGCATTAGTGTCCGGGGCATTGTACAGGGCGTCGGCTTCAGGCCTTTCGTCTATGGGTTGGCTGTTAGACACAATCTTAAGGGATGGGTCTGCAATACTTCAGAGGATGTCAGAATTGAGGTAGAGGGTGACGCAAGAGCTATTGAGCAGTTTGAACAGGAGCTGCAAGCAGAAGCGCCGCCGTTGGCTCACATTGAGGGGGTGACTACTGAGTATCACCCACCTCTGGGTTATGAAAACTTCGGAATCCGCCATAGCCAGGCCGTGCCAGGGAAATACCAGCTGATTTCTCCCGATGTCGCTACCTGCCAGGCGTGCCTTGGTGAACTGCTGGATCCTGCGGACCGCCGCTACCGCTATCCCTTTACTAACTGCACCAACTGTGGACCACGCTTCACGATCATTGAAGACATGCCCTATGACCGCTCGAAGACAACCATGCGCCACTTTCAGATGTGCCCCCGATGCCAGACGGAATATGATAATCCGCTGGATCGTCGTTTCCATGCTCAGCCCAACGCCTGCCCAGAATGCGGCCCTCAGGTCGAGCTGGCCGATGACCGGGGTAACCTGCTGCTTGAATCTGATCCTGTAACCGCTGCCGCTCAACTCCTCAAGGAGGGGAGGATCGTGGGCATTAAGGGCCTAGGGGGGTTCCTTTTGGCCTGCAATGCCACGAATGATGTGGTAGTTAGAGAATTGCGGCAGAGGAAGAGGCGCTCCTGCAAGCCGTTCGCCATAATGGTTGCTACTGCAGACGAAGCTAAGAGGCACTGCCACGTCTCTCCAGAGGAGGAGAATCTGCTTACCTCACCTCAAAGCCCCATCGTGCTTATGAAATGCAGAGAGGACTCATCCATATCTCGAGAAGTAGCGCCCAACTTACAATTCCTGGGGATTATGCTGCCGTATACGCCGCTTCATCACATACTGCTCAGGGATACTGGCGTGCCTCTGGTAATGAGCAGCGGCAATCTCAGTGAAGAGCCCATAGCCATAGACAACGATGAAGCTTTGAGGAGGCTTTCCGGGATTGCTGATTACTTTCTAATTCATAACCGGGATATCTACTCCGGCTACGATGACAGCGTGGCCATGGTGGAAAGGGGCGCGAGCCAGGTTATAAGACGGGCCCGCAGCTACGCTCCTGATCCCATCCAC
>JAUWOB010000100.1 GCA_030612345.1 Dehalococcoidia bacterium
CTTGCTTTTCTGAGGATAAGCGATGAGTTCATCAAGACCAGGACGGTTGTGCACGAGCCTGATGTGGTAGCCGTACTCGATCCCGGGTTGTTGCACACAGTTGACGTGACCTCAGGACTTAAGGAGCACGGCACTATCATAATCAATTCACGGAAATCGCCCGCTGAGCTGAAGTCTGAGTTTGGCTACAAGTGGTCTGTAGCTACGGTTAACGCCACAAGGATCGCCGCGGAGACTATCGGAATGCCCATCACTAACACCGCTATGATCGGCGCGCTGCTGAAGGTGACTGAGGTTGTGAAGGCTGATTCGGTGGTTGAGCAGCTGCAGGAGCGATTTGGATCGCGGGCCAAGGGCAACATCGAGGCTATGAGAAGAGCTTACGAAGAGACCGTGCTAAAGGAGTGAGCAATGGCGGAGAAAAGGCTAAGAACGGGGTCTGATTTTACCTGGAGAGATATGGAAGTCGGCAATATAGTTACTGAAGCGGGCAATGCCGGGCTGCGCAGAACAGGTGATTGGAGATCTCGAAGGCCCATAACCGACAAAGAAAAGTGCAACAAGTGCGGCCTATGCTGGCTCTATTGCCCTGACGCTGCCGTAAAGCTCAGTGAGGACGGATACTATGAAACTGATCTCTTCTACTGCAAAGGCTGCGGGATTTGTGCCAAGGTCTGTCCCAGAGCGGCTATCACCATGGTAGAGGAGGAAGAAAAATGAGCAGGAGAATAGGTCTAGAAGCTTCATTTGCTGCTGCCGAAGCAGCCAGAATGGCTGACGTTGATGTCATTGCTGCCTATCCCATAACGCCGCAGACGCACGTTCCGGAGAGGCTCGCCGAGATGGTGGCTGACGGTGAACTGAATGCGGCTTATGTACCTGTCGAGTCGGAGCACTCAGCGATGAGCGTTTGCCTGGGAGCTGCCGCGGTAGGAGCCAGGACTTTCACGGCCACCGCAGGCCCGGGTTTGGAGTACATGCACAACGTCCTGTACGTCGCCCCATCGATGCGGCTGCCGGTGGTTATGGTGGTGGTCAACAGAGCTTTATCTGCACCCTTGAGTATCTGGGGAGACCACTCCGATGCCATGGCTGTCAGGGACACCGGCTGGATCCAGGTCTTCTGCCAGAACAACCAGGAGGCATTCGATATGACCCTTTGGGCTTTTCGTGTTGCTGAGGATCCCAAAGTCCTTTTCCCCGTGATGGTTCATTTCGATGGATTTCATCTCTCTCATGTGACAGAGCCGGTTATCTTGCCGGAGCAGGAGGAAGTGGATAGATTTCTGCCCCGCTTTCACTATCCCTTTGCCTTAGATCCTGACAAGCCGATGACGCATGGAGCTTTCGGTGCCCCCGACATATATTCAGAAGCAAAGATAGCTCAAGAGGTGGCATTCAGGAAATCAAAGAAGGTGATAATCAAAGGGTTGGCGGAGTTTGCAGACATATTCGGCCGCCACTATCACCCGGTGGAGCCCTATAGAACAGAAGGAGCCAAGACGTTGCTGCTGACTATGGGGAGTTTCAGTGAGACGGCCAAGATTGCCATAGATAGAAAGAAGAAGAGGGGAGAATCCGTGGGGCTGATCAATTTACGTCTCTGGAGGCCTTTCCCGTTCCAGGAACTTCGCCGTGAGCTGAAGAAGGCAGAGACTATTATTGTCTTTGACCGCTGTAGCGCCTTCGGGGGGCCCGGGGGGGCAGGCTGTTCCGAAATCAGGTCAGCCCTGTATGGCGAGAGTGAGAAGCCGAGAGTGGTGAGCTTCATAGGTGGTCTGGGTGGAAGAGACATGTCCGTAGAGGATTTCGAATATGTCGTTGACCGCGGTAGGGAAATCGCGGCAGTGGGCTCGGAGGAGCTGTTTGCGACAGGGGGTATCAGAGGCGAAGTAACAGCAATAAGGGGGTGAGCATGGCGGAGAAAGTCATAAAATTCGGCAAGAACCTTGTGACCACAGAGGAGTTTCTGGCGGAGGGGCATAGTTTCTGCACCGGCTGCGCCGAAGTGCTGGCGTTAAGACTCGCCTGTAAGGCCCTGGGCAGGGATGTCATAATCGCCAATGCTACCGGATGTATTGAGGTCTGCACATCGCCACTTCCTGTCACCTCATGGAGGGTTCCCTGGATACATACGTTGTTTGAGAATGTCGCTGCCACAATCTCGGGGGTGGAAGCAGGGCTGGGGATTCTCATGAAGAAGGGCAGGATACCCGAGAGGGATATCAAGTGTGTGGCTGTGGCTGGCGATGGAGGGACAAGCGATATAGGAATGCAGGCTTTGTCCGGGGCGTTCGAAAGAAATCACGACTTCCTGTATCTCTGCTTTGACAACGAAGCATATATGAATACAGGTATCCAGAGGTCGAGTGCCACGCCTTACGGAGCTTCAACTACCACGGCGCCCGCAGGCAAATTCAGTATCGGCCAGATTACCTGGAAGAAGGACATGGTCAAGATCGCTGTCGCCCATAACATACCCTACGCAGCTACGGCCTGTCCCAGCTATCCTTTTGATCTGATGAACAAGGTCAGAAAAGGGGCAGAGATCGAAGGGCCAGCTTATGTGCATATCTTCTCTCCTTGCCCGACCGGCTGGAGGTATGCCAGTGATCTGGCTATAGAGATTGGCCGGCTGGCTGTAGAGACAGGCGTCTTCCCGCTCTACGAGGTGGAGACCGGCCGCTATAAATTGACTGTCGACCGGCCTAATCTCAAGCCGGTTGAGGAGTACCTGAAGCCACAGGGTCGGTTCCGTCATCTGCTGGATGAGGAGATAGCGAAGATTCAAGAGCGCGTGAACGAGGACTACGCCAGACTCAAGGCGAATGTAGCGGCTCTCCCGGCCTGAAGACCATCCTCTGCTTGAGGGCAGAGAAATGTACAAGCACCTCCACCTGCTGAGTTCCGGCAGGATTTGCTGTCTTCGGGGTTTCAGCCTAAAATGAGGAATTAAGAAAAGGCGGGGTGTGGCGCAGCGGCTAGCGCGCATGGTTTGGGACCATGAGGTCGGAGGTTCAAATCCTCTCACCCCGACCAGAGTCGCTTCCTTCCGTTCTGTACAAGCCCAAGAAGGTTTTGACCGGACAAGCGATTCAAGCTATAATTGTTAGACGCGTCTAACAATTAGGTGAGCAGGAGATGGTGAAGCAAGAAACGCAGAGAGAGCAGACCGCCAGCATGGAGGACTATCTTGAGGCGATAGCCAACCTCGGTGCCGGTAAGAAGGTGGTAAGGGTGAAACAGATCAGTGACATGTTGGGGGTTAGGATGCCGAGCGTTACCTCTGCCTTGAAAAGACTCTCCGAGCAGGAGCTTGTGGAACATGAGAGATATGGCCATATAGAGCTCACTCCCGAAGGGGCTAAGGTGGCGAGCGAGGTGATTGACCGCCATGAGGCGTTGGCCCATTTCTTTGCTCAAGCCCTGGGCATTGACCAGGCGACAGCTGAGGAGGACGCCTGCAAGATTGAGCATGTCATCAGTCCCTTGGGTATGGAGAGGCTGGCAAAGTTTGTTGAGTTTATGGAGGCCTGTCCCATGGGGGGAGCCAATCTGCCTGACAGGTATGAGTATTACCTGGAGCACGGAGAACTGCCTCAAGACTGTGTGAAGAAAGGTGTGAAGGAGACATGAAGGCATCAATAAGACTTGAGACCTGCAAGGTAAACACAGCTAGCTTATTAGCTATCGCGGGTGGGGTATGATGGTGCATCAAGATGGGCCGTTGACACTGGCTGATATGAGAACCGGCCAAACAGGCACTGTGGTTGCAATCCTGGGAGGGCATGGTTTTGTTCGGCGTCTGGATGCCTTGGGTGTCAGGCCAGGGAGGAAGGTGACCAAGCTGAGTGCTACGCTATTTCGCGGCCCGGTCATTCTGAGGGTGGATAATGCCCGGGTGGCTGTTGGTTTTGGCATGGCGAGGAGAATACTGATCCAGGTAGATAAGTATCTACCGCGAGCTTCCTGAGATGATGCGTATCCTGCTTGTCGGTAATCCCAATGTGGGCAAAAGCGCCCTTTTTTCTCGACTGACCGGTATACACATTATCGCTTCCAACTATCCCGGCACCACTGTGGAGTTCACCAAAGGGTATCTGAAGCTGGGAGAAGAGCAAGCTGAGCTAACCGATGTCCCCGGCAACTATACCCTTGAACCAACTTCTAAGGCGGAAGAAGTAGCTGTGGAGATGCTCAAAGGTGGAGACCTGGTCATAAATGTTGTTGACGCCACCAATTTGGAGAGAAATCTCAATCTGACCTTGCAGTTGCTGGAGAGACAGACTCCAGTAATAGTTGCCCTCAACATGTGGGATGATACCCGGCATCGG
>JAUWOB010000148.1 GCA_030612345.1 Dehalococcoidia bacterium
TTGGCCTTGTGGCAGGACGAACGGCTGTGCCGGCATTTCCACTTAGCCCTGCAAAGCGGCAGCGACGCCGTTCTACAAAGGATGATGAGAAGCTACTCCCTGGACCAATATCAGAGAACACTGAATCTGATCAAAGACATGGTACCAGGAGCGGCCATCACCACGGATATAATGGTTGGTTTCCCAGGCGAAAGCGACCAGCAGTTTGAACAGAGCTACTCCTTCTGCCGGCAAGCTGGTTTCGCCAACATCCATGTCTTCCCCTTCTCACCCCGTCCCGGGACAGTAGCGGCCACGATGCCTGATCAGATAGAAGACAAAGCTAAACAGGAGCGTAACCGCCGCATGCTGGAGCTGTCTGGAAGCTCCCGGCGCCGTTTCTGCGAGCAGTTCCTGGGGCAAACTACGGCGGTCCTGTGGGAGAAGGAAACGAACCCCCGAAGCGTCATATACTCAGGGCTGACCGGCAACTATATCAGGGTCTTTGCTCACAGCAGCAAGCTGCTGGGCAACGAGATAAGGCCTGCTAAACTGGTGAAACTCCATGACCAGGGTGTATGGGGAGAGATGATAGATGAAGATCCGGGTTAAAGTAAAGCCCAATTCCAGAACCGAAGAAGTCAGCTGGGAAGGCGATAGCTTGGTCATCAAGGTCAAAGAACCGCCCAGGGAGGGCAAAGCCAACCAGGTAGTCGTCAGATTACTGGCGGAGCACTTCAGCGTTCCCCAAAGCCAGGTCAGGATTCTGAGTGGCTTCAGGAGCAGAGATAAGGTCGTTGAGATTAGAGAAGAGTAGCGCAGAGCCAATATCCTTGCGTAGGTCTTCTGGCCGGGTGGCTGGCGTTTCAGATGAGTTCAGGCTCCCACACCTCGAACTCCAACCGTTCGCTGCTTTGCACTATCTCCCCCTGACCTAGCCCGGCGCTGACTGCCTCCGGCTCCAGGGTCGAGCGACGTTGAGGTCTGCGGCCGCGCTGGCCATGACAAGTGCGTTTCAAGAGAACTCGCTAAACCTGCGACTGACTCCACCGGCGTCCGCGAAAGCCCTGCGACTGTTCAGGATACTGAGAAGGCAAGATACCGGTGACTTCTCTAGCCCAATCGTTTCGACCCTCAAACCCCTGTTTATTCACGTAGGGGCGGGTCCTGTAACCGCCTACAAAATGCGAGGCTTTAGCCTCGTGCCACGCGACCCTCAAGAATCGCACTACATCCTTATGTTGTTGCTTCGTCCCGATTCATCGGGACGAAGCAATCTCGGCGGGACTGGTGGGGCGTCACCACATGTAGTTTCCTGATTTATCAGGCGCTCAATGGTTCTTGTGTCGCACTGCTCGACGATCATTATGTCGTTTGTACCTGAGATTGGGAAGGAAGCAATCTTTGCATGAAGAGGCGTCGACATGATATTTTTGAGCCCGTGGCTATCGCCGAAGTTATCGAGCTCTTAGAACAGGAATATGGCTCCCGCGAATGGAAGCCGGACGGGGACCCCATTGACGTGCTCATAGAAACGATACTATCCCAGAACACTTCAGATACGAATTCAGGAAGGGCCTTTGCCTGCCTTAAAGCCAGCTTCGACTGCTGGGAAGCTGTAACTGTAGCTCCGGTGGAGCGTGTCGCTCAGGTCATTCAAGCCGGCGGGCTGTTCCGCATCAAGGCGGTGAGAATCAAGCAGGTTCTCGAGCAAATTCAGGAAGAGCATGGCCGCATCAGTCTTGATTCCCTCAAATCTATGAACACGGCTGAAGCTGAAGATTACTTAATGCGGCTGCCTGGAGTAGGACATAAGACAGCGAGTTGCGTCCTACTTTTCTCCCTGGGGAAGCCGTCTCTACCCGTGGATACCCACGTCTTTCGGCTCGCAAGACGGTTAGGACTGGTTGATTCCAGAGCGTCCATAGAGAAGGCGCATGGCTTGCTTCAGGAGCAAATTCCGCCCTCAAAGGTATATCAAGTCCATATCCATATGATAGAGCATGGCAGGCGGATATGCCACGCGCGGCGACCTTGCTGCCATAGCTGCATATTGAGGGGCACCTGCCCCAGCTCAGTTGACTGATCTGGCCCGGTTGGCAGGTGGTATAATGCATGATATGGCAGAAATACTGAAGAGCAAGAAGCTGGCTACTAAGTTTCAGATAATGCTGGAAATAGCAGCAAATCAGCCTAACATACAGCAGAAGGACATTGCCTCTAGACTGGGCATTACTTCGCAGGCGGTCTCCGAGTACGTGAAGGAATTGATGAAGGACGGCTGGCTGAGTTCGGAGGGCCGCTCCCGCTACAGGGTAACCAGAGAGGGCGTAGACTGGATTCTGCAGATGTCGCGGCAGTTACATAGTTATGTCTGGTTCGTGAGCAAGGTGGTGGCTGATATCTCGATCTCCGCCGCCCTGGCCGACAGCGACCTATCGGTTGGTCAGCCAGTCTCGCTATATATGAAGGACGGCGTGCTCTTCGCCTCCGATATCATAGATGACAAACGGGCTAAGGCAATGACCGTAACCGAGGCCAAGAAAGGC
>JAUWOB010000106.1 GCA_030612345.1 Dehalococcoidia bacterium
TCTCCCAGCATCAGGGCTATCTGCTGCCTTGATAGGAAGCCCCCGCCATAGCTGACAGGCAACAAAGCATATTGAGTCCTGAACAGCGGATGCTCTTCGCCCAGTCTTTGCCGCTCTGCCTCAACGAACCTGACATAGTCAGGATTGTAGCGGCCTACCTCCTGCCAATCATATTTGAAGTGCCGTCTGATGCCGTCCTGTCTTTCCAACCCCAGGTTAGCCTGCTTGACCTCTTCCAGCAAGGTCCTATCATCCCAGGCGGTGCCATAGAGAATCGTGGTCACATTGGTGGCTGAACCCATGGGCCGGAATTCTCTGTTGTACTTCTCCCTGCTGACGTCTTGCGCTTCATCAATTTCCAGCAGTATGTCGGCGGTGTGCCCCACCACTGAAGAGGAGCCATCAGCCGAGAGAAAGACCGCCCTTGCATTGCCGAGCTGGATAACATAGCCCAGCTGCAAACGATAAATGCCATCAAAACCGAAATCATCCAGCCTCTGCTTCAATCTCTCCATGGATATTATGGTCTGGGGTCTGAAGGTTGGCGAGCACTTCACAAGGCTGCCTCCTCTGCCCATGTACAGCGTCAGGAGGAGAACCTCCAGATGTGCAGAGAGCTCATTCTTGCCTCCCTGCCTGGCCATCTCCACAGAAAGGGTCAACCCCATTCGCTTCTGGATTGAGTTTACGGCCGCCCGCGCCACCTCCAGTTGATAAGGTCGTAGTTCCACGGTCAGCTATCAGCGCTCAGCTTCCAGCTAGAGCAGATCCCAGATCTCAATGTCCGAAGTCCAGAACCTTCATGCCTTGGTCATTCATATCTCGTGCAATGTAGCGCCAGGCTTCAGCCTCAAATGCTGCCATCTGCAGGTGCTTGATTCTTCAGGCCCCCAACCAGGCAGACCAAGCAACTACGCTGCACTTGTCATCCTGAGCGAAGCGAAGGATCTTTGAGGTTCTTCGTGGTCCCGATTTACCGGGACTCCTCGGAATGACATTGCCAAACGCTCTCATTGTGAGCCTTTTGCCTCTTCTCATTCTGGGTCTCGTCCCTTCTGTCATTCTGAGCCCCGACTTGTTCGGGGCGAAGAATCTCGCGCCCTCTCAGACCTCGGAGCTCCTAACAGAGACAGAGGATACACCGGGTAATGAGCTTGGCGATGAAGGTTTACTGGCTGGCTATCCTTATGCCCACTCCCACTCCCAGGGGCACGGCGACTTCGGTCAGGACCTTCTGGATGGCTTCCTTGAGAGACTTCCTTTGCTCTTTGCTCATTTGATATCGGATTCTGACCAGCCGGGCTATGACATTGGCTGCCTGGAAATGCAGGTCACGTCTCTCCGGCTGCTCCTTCAGAAGTTCTCTGAGCTTTAGCCTGAGAAGAGCAATCTCCTCGTCAATGCCTTCCACACGGGAGGCCTCCTCCAGTTCAACCTGTTCCGCCTCATTCAGGGCCCTGCTGTAGAAGCCCCGCGGGTTATTTCTTCCCTGGCCGTTTCTTTCTGCTGCCATAACACCTCCGCGCTGCCCGAGGATTCGCAGCATTCCCACGGTAGGACCTGTGTGCTCCCCGCGAACGCCGGGGGGTTTCCGGTCTTCCTAGCGAGGCTTTGACCAGGCCATAGACGAGGACATAAGCTGCCAGGGTATAATCCTGCTTCTGAAGGGCCGCCGGCAATAGCTTCACCCACCCAGCATAGCACATCTGTTCTAAGGAGGCAAAGGGATTTTGTCACCTCAGAGGACGGCCGTGAGAATCGACGCTATCGCCCAACCCAGGACACCACATATGGGGAAGGTCAATACCCAGGCCAGCACGATGTTCTTGGTTACACCCCACCTTACCGCCGAAAGACGTCTCGTGGCACCCACCCCCATTGTAGCTGCCGTGGCACAATGAGTGGTGCTTACGGGAATACCCAGGCGCGAAGCTATCTCAATAACAGTAGCCGCTGAGGCCTGGGTAGCAAAACCATGGATAGGTTGTAGAGCAGTGATCTTCATCCCCACAGTTCTAATAACTCGCCAGCCGCCCATAGCGATGCCTGAGCTAATAGCTAAAGCGGATATGATTATTACCCACCATAAATTACCATTAAGCGCAATTTCGTCCCAAACCGTGGCCGCCTGCCCAAACTGACCAATCTGCTTATAGTAAATTACCAGTGCCATGGCGATGACACCTATGGGCATCTGACCATCATTCTTGCCGTGGCTATAAGCTAGAAAAGCGGTAGTAAGCCATTTCAGACGGCTGAAGACAACTCTCATCCCGGATGGAGCGCTTCGTCGAGATGCCCAGAGCATGACAACCATAAGAGCAAAGCCACCGATGAACCCCAAGGTAGGAGCAGCAACCACCGATACCCCAATCTGTCCCAGGACACCCCACATTACTGCCTCACTACCCGCCACTGCTATCCCCCCCGCTGCCAGCCCGGTGATAAAGCTATGGCTCATACTTATCGGCAGACCCAAACGAGTAGCTATAGTTCCCCAGATGATAACCGCTATTAAACCAGCAATCACTGTTACATATGAGATTGCCTCAGGGACTAAAATCCCCTTACCGATGGTTTCGGCAACCTTCAGACCGGTAGCGGCACCAGCGAAGTTACAAAAGGCAGCCAGTATTATGGCGTTTCGAGGTGAAAGAGCCCGGGAGCCAATCGAAGCAGCAACACTATTGGCAGCATCATTAAAACCATTAACCACACCAAAGCCGATGGCGGCCGCGATTACCAGAACCAGCGGAGCGAGCTCAGGCATTCTTCAACACTATGCCCTCGAGGACATTGGCTACATCTTCCCCCCGGTCCGTGGCGCTTTCCAGGTGCTCATAGATTTCGCGCCACTTGATTACGTCACACGCATCCATGTGGCAAACCTCGAACAACTCAGCCAGGGCAGCATGCAGGACGTCGTCAGCCTCGTTTTCCAGGCTGTTGATCTGCACGCATTGCTTGAGGATCCATTTGAACTGGTCGCGGTGGCGCAGACGAGGCATTGCCTCGTTCAACTTGAGGGCCATCCTGGCCACGATCCGGGCTAGCTCCCGGGCTCGTTCAGTAGGTTTGATAATACGATAAAGGTAGGCTGCTCTGCCCGCAGCCTCGATGAAGTCCATCACATCATCCAGACTATGAGCCAGGAGGCTGATATCCTCTCTGTCGATGGGAGTGACAAAGGTGCGGTGTAACCTCTGCATTATCTCATGAGTGATGATGTCACCCTGGTGTTCCAAAGCCTTGAGTTGTTCCGCTTTCGCTTCAACATCTTCATAGTTTTCAAAGAGGTCAACCAGTTTCTCTGCAGCAGTAACCAAGTTAGCCGTCCCTTGTTCGAACAGCTCGTAGAACTCCGCATCTCTGGGACTTGTGAAAAACCTAACCAAGGTGCACCTCCATGAGTACACTGTTCGCGTACCAAGCTCCTCCTGCGCAGCGTCGCCCATTATAACACACCACTTGAAATAAGCTAGCCTTTCTCCTCGTCCCACCACTTCTTCAGCCTGTCAGCAATCTCTCGTTCATAGCCCTGGTCACCGGGAACGTAGTAACGCTTTCCCTGCAGAGAAGGCGGCAGGTTCTGTTGCCTGACGAAATGGCCGGGATAATCGTGGGCGTACTTGTACCCCTTCCCATATCCCGTCCGGCGCATCAGGTCGGTTACCGGATTGCACAGGTGAAGCGGGACGGGCTCGTTGTGGCCATCACGTATGTCCTGTTGAACACCGGAATAGGCCCTGTACAACGAGTTGCTCTTGGGTGCGGCTGCTAGGTAGACCACCGCCTCGGCCAGAGCCAGGTTGCCTTCGGGCAAGCCGATCAAATGTACTGCCTGCTGGGCGGCCACAGCTATCACCAAGGCCTGAGGGTCGGCCACGCCAACATCCTCAGAGGCAAAGCGTACCAGGCGACGGGCGATATACAGCGGGTCTTCTCCACCCTCAAGCATGCGGCCCAGCCAGTACAAGGAAGCATCGGGG
>JAUWOB010000092.1 GCA_030612345.1 Dehalococcoidia bacterium
CCAGAAGCGGCGGGAAGACATCACGCTCAAACATGGAGAAGGCATCGGGGGTGATGTAACTCAGAATGTCGAGTTCCAAGATATAGATACCGGCGTTGATCATATTAGTGGTTACCTCGTCCCGGCCAGGCTTTTCCGTGAAGCGCGTGACCCTGCCCTGGCCATCTGTCTCCACTACTCCATAGATAGTAGGATCCTCAACGGGCGTCAATGCCAGGCTGGCTATGGCCTTGTTCTCGCGGTGTGCTCGCATCATCGCGCTTAAATCGATATCAGTGAAGATATCTCCGTTGAAGACGATGAAGGAATCGTCCAGGAACCTCTCAGCATTCTTCACTGCTCCTGCCGTTCCCATGGGAAAGGACTCTATTGAGTAAGCTATGCTGACGCCGAGCTTGGTGCCATCGCCCAGATGATCACGGACCTGCTCAGGGACTTTGCCCATAGCGAGAACTATGTCGGTGATATCGTGCGCTTTCAGATAGTCAACGAGGTGTTCCAAGAAGGGGCGATTCAACACGGGAACCATTATCTTCGGTGTGTTACAGGTAAGGGGACGGAGCCTCGTCGCTTCACCACCGGCCAGAACAACTGCCTTCATGGCGGTAAATCTATCTTATAATGAGCAAATGCGTCAAACCCTGTACTCCGAAGACGTTTGACAAGAGGAACGATGGAGTCGGCCCCGTTCCGGCTGGTATAATTAGGCATGCGAGACAGTGTCAAGGGCAAGGTGCTGGAAGTCGTCACGGCGATTCTGCCGCTGGTTCTGGCAGTAGTCATTCTCCAATTTGCCGTTATCCGTATGCCTGTTCACATCTTCGTCCAGTTCATAATAGGGGCAGCAATGGTCATGGGCCGGCATGGTTCTTTTCCTGCTCGGCGTCGAGATCGCAATCCTGCCCATGGGCAAAGCTCTCGGTGCCGAACTCCCCAGACGCAAGCCGTTGTTCCTGGTCATAGGTATTGCCTTTGTGGTCGGCTTTGCCGCGACGGTCGCTGAGCCTGATGTCATCGTCCTGACCGGGCAGGTTGGTGAGGTCTCCCGCGGGGCTATCGCCGAAAATGTCCTGATTTACGCCATCGCCATCGGTGTCGGCTTCTTTGTGGCCATGGCCATGCTCCGCATCTTGCTCAATTTTCCCATCGCGTATCTGCTGGCAGCCGGCTATATTATCATCATAATCCTGGCCTTCTTCACCCCGGCCGAGTTTGTCCCGGTCGCCTTCGACTCGGGCGGTGTCACCACCGGGCCGATGGCGGTGCCAATAATTCTTTCGCTGGGGCTGGGGTTTAGCTCAGTGCTGGCAGGAAGGTCTGCCCTGTCAGATGGCTTCGGCCTGATCTCTTTAGTAGCCCTGGCGCCTATCTTGACAATCATGGTCTTCGGGCTGATACTTCGTACAAAACTGCGCAGAAAGGAGGAGTAGACATGGCGGAGTTATCTCTCATCATCAGTATCGTCAGACATGGATGGGGAGACAGAGTTCTTGAGGCCTCCTGCAAGGCCGGCTCAGAAGGTTGTACCGTAATGCTGGGCAGGGGGGTAGGAATCCACGAGCACCAGAGAATCCTGGGGATTCCCATCGAACCGGAGAAAGAGATCGTGCTGTCGCTGACCTATCCAGATAAGACGGAGGCTGTTCTTGAAGCGATTGTCCAGGCCGGAGAACTGGACAAGCCGGGCACCGGCATAGCTTTCGTGGTCCCCGTAGAGAAGCTAGTGGGCGTGGCTCATCGCTGTGACGAAAGGTGCGCACAGTAGGTGCAACCAGAAAGCGCGCACACCACAATAACCGCAAAGCGCTTGATGGCTGCTCTGGAGGAAAGATGGAGGTAACAGTCAACCGGGCAAGAGTTTCCATTGTCCAGGGGGATATTACCAAACAGACCACCGATGCCATCGTAAACGCTGCCAACCCCAGCTTAATGGGCGGATGCGGCGTGGAGGGGGCGATACACCGGGCCGGGGGACCGACGATACTGGAGGAGTGCAAGAAGATCGTGGCCCGGCAGGGCAGGCTGCCCACAGGCAAAGCTGTAATCACCACAGGGGGGAAGCTCCAGGCAAGGTATGTCATACATACCGTGGGCCCCGTCTGGCATGCTGGCAGTAGCAACGAAGCCGAGCTTTTGAGAAGCGCCTATTACGAGTGTCTGAAACTGGCTGGGGAGAACAAGCTGGCCAGCATTTCCTTCCCTTCCATAAGCACCGGAGCTTATGGCTATCCCCTCGATGAAGCGGCAAGAATCGCTGTCAGCACCATCGTTTCATTCCTGAAGACGCAAGTGACAACCATAGAGGAAGTCGTGTTCGTTCTCTTCGATTCCAGAACGCATCAAAGCTACCTCTCCGCCCTACAGGAAGTGATGGATAGTCCTCAAGCCTAGAGGCAGCAAGGTTAAGACTCCAGATATTCGCCCCGCAGGCCATGCCGGCCGCCACGGGGAGGGGTCTTCTTGAGCAGAGCCTGCAGCTTTTCGTGTTCGCCCTCGAGCATGCGGTAGCAGTGCTTTTCCTCGGGAAATCTCCCGGTCCTCACGTCTTCAGCGAATTCGCGGAAAGCCTTATCAATGACTGCAGCCAGGTTGGCATATTTCTTGACAAACTTGGGAGTGAACGCCTCGAAGTAGCCCAGCATGTCACCCACGATGAGTAGTTGGCCGTCTGTGTACATGCCGGCGCCGATGCTCAGCACCGGTATCCCGAGCATATCGGTGATGGTCTTGCCCACTTCAGGAGGTACCGCCTCTACCAGCAGAGCGAAGGCACCCGCCTTCTCAATGGCCAGAGCGTCCTCTATCAACTCCCTGGCCGCGTCTGCGGTGCGTCCCTGCGCCTTGAAGCCGCCGAGCTGACCCGAGCTCTGCGGCGTGAGGCCGATGTGTCCCATCACGGACATCCCGCCCTCAACTATTCCCTCAATCTGCCCGACGACCCGGCGGCCCCCTTCCAGCTTGATAGCGTCAACCCCCGCCTCCTTGAAGAAGCGGCCGGCGTTTTAGATGGCTTTTTCCCTGGAAACCTGATAGGAAAGGAAGGGCATATCGCCGATGACAAAGGTGTCGGGCGCGCCTCTCCTGACCGCCTGCGAATGCTGAATCATCTGGTCCATGGTCATGGGCAGCGTTGCGGGCAGGCCGTGGACCACCATGGCTGCACTGTCACCCACCAACACCATGTCGATGCCCGCTTTTTCACAAAAACTGGCCATGGGGAAATCGTAGGCCGTGAGGAAGGTGATTTTATCACCCTTTTTCTTCATCTCCATGAAGTCGAGCACGGTTTTCTTCGGCATCTGCTTCTCAGCCTCCTTAGTCATTTTGGCAAGGGCACCCTGAGGTCTTCCGGCCCCTGCTTTGATACCTTGAGTTGGGGATGGACTTCACCCACCAGTTCAATGATGTTCTTAACGGAGCGGATTTTGTCTCTTGCCAGCTCGGCCAGCCCGTCTTCGGATGTGCCCCAGGGCATGTACATCACCAGCCCCGGACCGGGCTCCATCTTGAAGTAGCAGGGCGAAGTCACCCGCGCTATTTCCGGTGTCTCATAAATCCGGTTGTAGCCGCCCATGGCGGCCCAGAGCTGGATGTGCACATCCAGCGGCAGGCTCACCACGCTGCGGATAGAGGCGAGCTGGGGCAGCGTGAGATCAGCCACCGGGTTGCAGCTGCCCGCGCCCAGCGATTCCAGCAGCTTTATGCCGGCAGCGTTGGCATGCCCGGCGAATATGGAGACTTTGAAGATTATGTCGTGCGGCAGGTCGCCGTTTTGCTTCATAGTGTTGAGCAGAGAAAGCACGCCCTCGTCCCAGACCAGGAAGCCGCGGAAGCCTATGTCAATGCACTGCTGAACCTCCATGAGGTAGTGTCGCACCATATCCATGCCCCTCATTCTCAGCCCGGAAATCGCCCCTTCGGGGGTGGCAATCTGCCGGCCGGTGTACCAGGTAGGCCTCGGCCCGGGGGTCATGATGACTTCCACCTGGTTGTCATGGGCGATCCGGGCGAATTCCTTCAGCTGTTCTCTGGTCAGCATGGAGGCCCCCCGCACCACCGAAATCGAGCGGTGCAACGGCACTCGCTGCTTCTTGGCCTCATCGATGGTGGCCGCCAGGACCTTTGGGGTCTCTACCCCGGAAATCTCCACCCGGTAGTGAGCGCCATCGGGGAATGTCTTCGCAGAAGTAGGCAGGTCGTAGCTGTCGCTGCTGGGGAAGCCCGCCCTTTCCATGGCCTGCGCACTCCTGTCCATAGTCCCTCCTTCAGAATTCCGAGCTCCCGGTTGACCTGATAGCTTAGCTCTGGCCATATCCCCGGCTATACTATATCACCCCTCTGGTACTGTCAAGCGTCGTTCCGGATTTCTCGAAGCCGCGGCGGCTCTATCTTTGACTGACATCCCCCCCACCTGAATCCTCTCCCGCCAGGGGACAGGATTAAAGAAGACGAGGCCACGCCTATCTTTCACCTTCAGTTTCCGTAGTGCGACCCTTCAGCGTCGTGCGGCACGAGGCCAACCCGCCTGCCTGATCGCCGTACCTGCTCGCGGTACCCGCCTGCCAAGGCTTGCCGCACAGGTGACTTCAGCAGGCGAGAGACTTCGGCAGGCGAGCCAAGCCCTGCCCGCTTGCGCTAAAGCTTCAGCGAGGGCAAGCGGGCAAGAGCGTCACACTACATTCTTGTGAAGCGAGCCCGGGCCATCCCGCTGCGAAAACGTAGTCCGGCCGATTCTAGAGGTGGCAAGAGGCAGATGACCGATGGTCATCT
>JAUWOB010000085.1 GCA_030612345.1 Dehalococcoidia bacterium
AGGTCACCCTCGCTCTTCCCCGTCCCCCGGAAGTTGAAGATCAAGGTGATGAAGCCGGCCCGGCAGAAGCGCTGCGCCAGCAGCGCGTAGCCCCTGTCGCTGGGGTCGGGTGGGCCGGCCGGAATGCCGTGGCAGATGCACAATGCAGGGTGAACCTCGTCCTTGGACGGAATGTGAAGCTCACCGGCCAATTCAAGGCCGTCCGCGGTCAGGTGAATCTCTTCTATTTCCATTCTGCATCAATCTGAGGGCCTCGGGCCGCAGGCAGCGGCCTGGACAATCATGGTTCTCTCTCGCCCGGGACTCGGGGAGCCAGCCTGTTCTCGCGGAAATCACTGGCTTCTTACCGGCATGGCTAACGGCTCAGAAGTAAGAGACTCGTCTTCTGCTCCTGAAAATGAGTCCCGCTATCAGCCCCAGGAAAAGACCTCCCAGGTGGGCCTGCCAGGCGATCCCGGGCAGAAAGGATAGCAGCAGGAAGAGGATAATCGCTACCCAGAGTGGGACCGGCACCGGGATGGGAAACACCAGCACCGGCACTTTGGGCACCATTATGACCAGGGCTCCGCCCAGGGCATAGACGGCGCCCGAGGCTCCTATGCCCGTCGCCTCCGGGTGGGCCAGGAGCGCAAAGAGAACGTTGCCGGCCAGCCCTCCCAGAAAGAATACCGCCAGAAAGCTCTTCTCCCCCACCGCCCTGAGCAGGAAACTGCCCAGGAAGTAGAGTCCTATCATATTGAATAATATGTGGGTAAAGCCACCGTGGACAAACATGCTGCTTATGATGGTCCAGGGCTGCTCTGAGAGCTCCCCCGGTGTCAGGCCAAGAGCGCCGATTACCTCAAGCGGTCTGAGCAGGGTGATTATAAAGATTACCACGTTTAAGGCTATGATGAACCACAGGACATTCAGGTTGACGGAGCGATAAGTGCGCATTGCGCAATTATAGATTAAATTCGGCTTCTGGTACAACAGGCTGCCTCAGCGCACCTGTTCGGCAGTGTGCATCTGAGGGCCTCAGGTGCCAGTCGATGAGCTGGTTCAGACAGGTGGGGGGACGCCTTGTATGTCCATTACACCGAGCAATAAACCCCTCGTGTTTTTGCGAGCCCCGACCTGTCGGGGCGTGGCAATCTCATTGTCGGGCTGGAGACTGCCTCACTTCAACCGGGCAACCCCGCTTCGAGATTGCGGAGCTTGTTCCGAAGCCTAAGCGAGGAATCCGCAGCTCCTCGCAATGACAAGAAGGAAGTGCGATTGAGGTACCGGACGAGGACAACGTATTGTAATGTCCGGCGAAGTAAGTTTATAATGGGCAGGATATTCAGGTTGGCCAGGCATTCCCTCTACGGGATTTCTGAATGAGCGAGCAAGGTCCAGGACAGAGACTGAGGATTCCCCCGGCGGCCATAGCGGGTATAATCCTGGCTGCCCTCTGCGGCCTCGCGCTATACATACGCATAGCCCTGCCCTATGACCAGGTTTTCGTCAATGACTGGGTCTGGTTCCGGGATACCGATGCCTACTACTACATTCGTCACATAGAGAACCTGGTCCATAACTTTCCCCGCTTGAACGCCTTTGACCCCTACATGCTCTACCCCGGCGGCAGCGTCGGTCTTCATCGCCCCTTGCTTGCCTGGCTTATCGCCGGCGTTGCTCTGCTTATCGGCGGAGGGTCACCCGCCCAGCATACCATTGAGGCCGTGGGCGCTTACATACCGGCTATTCTGGGCGCGCTGACACTTATCCCTGTTTACTTCATCGGCAAGGAATTGTTCAACCGCTGGGCCGGCCTGATTGCAGCCGCCCTGGTCGCCATCTTGCCCAGCGAATTCCTGCATCGTTCGCTGCTGGGCTTCACCGACCACCATGTCGCTGAGGTCCTGTTCAGCGCGGCGTCCATGCTCTTTTTCATCATGGCTGTCAAGCGGGCGCGGGAAAGGGAGATCTCCTTCCGCCACCTGCTGAGCAGAGACTGGGCGACTATCCGCAAGCCTGTCATCTACGCCCTGCTGGCCGGCCTCTTCCTCGGCTTATATCTCCTGTCCTGGGTGGGCGGACTGATGTTTGTCTTCATCATGTGCGCCTATCTGGTGGTCCAGTTCATCGTGGACCACCTGAGGCATAAATCAACCGACTATCTCTGCATTGTGGGCACGCCTCTCTTCCTTATTGCCTTCCTCATGCTTCTTCCCGTCCTGGACGAAGGCAGCCGTGATGCTGCTTATCGCGTAGCCATGTCGTTGGCCATAGTGACGCCCGTAGTCCTGAGCCTCATCTCGCGATTCTGGGCGGGCCGCGCTTGGAAGCCTATCTTCTATCCCTTGACCCTGTTGGGCCTGGCCGGAATCGGTCTGGCCCTGTTGCGCGCCATCAGTCCCTCTCTCCTTACCTTTATGCTGCGTCAGTTCAGCATCTTCGCCCCGGCCGGCGCCAGGCTGACCGTCATGGAGGTGCAGCCACTTCTCTTTCCGGGCGGCAACTTCTCCTTTCAGATAGCCTGGGCCAATTTCACTACCTCCTTCCTTATCTCGTTCATCGCCCTGGCCATGCTGGCCTTTGCCACGGTGAAGGCCAGAAGCGCGGAGAGGACCTTCTTCCTGCTCTGGAGCATCATCATGCTCATGGCGGTGCTGGGCCAGCGCCGCTTCGGATACTACTACGTCATCAATGCTGCCCTGCTCACCGGCTACTTCTCCTGGAAGATGCTGGACCTCGCCGGCTTAGGTAAGCTGCTGGCCGGGCCTCGGCAAGCGGTGACAGCAGCTAAGGAATTCAGGAAGAGACCCAAGAAGACCCGCGACAAATCGAGACCAAGAACATTCATGCAGCCCCGGGGCGCCTGGTTGAGGGTCATCGCTGTGGGCATAGCCCTCTTCTTCCTCGTCTTTTTCCCCAACTTCAGCGGCGCCAGCAGGCTGGCCGGCACTCCCAATTTTGTCATACACGAGGGGTGGTATACCTCGCTCCAGTGGCTCCGGGACAATAGCCCCGAGCCCTTCGGCGATGCCGATTATTACTATCAACTATACCCACCCCGGGCCGGCTTCGAGTATCCCGGGACCGCCTACGGCGTAATGTCCTGGTGGGACTACGGCTACTTCATAACGCAGATTGGCCGCCGCCTGCCCAATGCCAATCCCACGCAGGCCGGTGCCCGTCAGGCCGGCCGCTATTTCACTGCCCAGGATGAAAGCTCGGCCAACGAACAGCTGGATGAACTGGGCACGAGATACGTGGTGATTGACTATACGATGCCCACCGGCAAGTTCTACGCCATGGTTGAGTGGGCAGGCCTTAGCCGGGACGAGTTCTTCGATGTCTACTACCAGCGCGGGGAGGATGGCAGTCTCTCCCCGATAACTTTGTATCACACGGCTTACTACCGCTCCACTGCGGTCAGGCTCTACAACTTCGCCGGCCAGGCCGTGGTTCCGCAGGAATCGGTAGTCGTATCTTACGAAGAGGAGATAGCCCCAGCAGGAGTGAGGTATAAGGAGATCACCGGGGCCTGGTTTTTCGATACTTACGAGGAGGCCGAGGCGCACATGGCGGAACAGGAGGCCGATAACTACAGGATCGTGAGCCCCAACCCCTTCAGCAGCCCCGTACCCCTGGAAACCTTGGACAGCTATAGGCTCGTCCACGAGACTGACTCCGGAATCCAGATGTACGACATGGACCTGCCCCACGTCAAGATCTTCGAGTATCTCGGGCACTGAGACAACTCTGTCATCGAGGCTGAGATTGTAGGGGAGCCCCTCGCGTGCTCCCGCAATAAAACCCAACAAACTCAATCCCGACGAAGTCGAGGATCCCGCATCACATCGGGACAAACCCAATCACCAACCACTGGTTTCTACTCAGGCGGCGGCAGTTTTCAAGCCGGCTTGGCAATGGTGAACAAAATCAGATTACGATCAGAGCACAACAAGGCGGAATACCCGGAATGTGGTAGAATTCGTAGAAGCAGAGTGACAGATGTAGAGCCAAGGAGACAGTCAGGATGGCGATCAGGGAGCATCTAATCGAGAAGATACAATCATTGCCGGAGGATAAGCTCGAGGAAATCGCCGACTTCGTCGAGTTTCTGGAGGCAAAAGGCAAAGGGCAATCTGCGCTAGCAGAATATGGCATGGCCGACTACTTGAGCCAGCTTTTGTCGTACGAAGAGATGCTGGCTGCCGGTAAGATAAGGTGGAGATAAGAAGAGGAGATATCTTCTTAGTCGACTTGAATCCCGTTGTAGGCGCAGAACAAGCCGGCATAAGGCCTGCTCCTGTAATACAGATAGACAGAGCAAATGCAGCGAGCCCTCACACGGTCATTATTCCCTTCACCACAAGGATTAGAGAGGTTAAGCTACCGTCCCATGTCAGGATACCTGCTGGCGTTGGTGGCCTGGCAGAAGAGTCGATACTTCTGTGTGAGCAGATAAGGGTCATCGATAGAAGAAGGCTGGTGCGCAAGATGGGCAGTATAGGAGAAGAGCATTTGAGAAAGGTCGATGCAGCTATCAAGGTTATCCTGGGTCTGGAATGAACGAGCGCAGACTACCCGTCAGGGTGGTGCCGCAGTGCAACCGTAGGGGAGCCCCTCGCGTGCTCCCACAACGAACCCAATAAACCCAACGAACCCAATCCCGACGAAGTCGAGGATCCCGCATCACATCGGGATAAACCCTATAAACCCGCCCCTCCCCCGAACTTGACAAATGTCAGCAGACAGGGTATCTTCATTGTAGACACTATAAGCAGAGGTGCAGTATGAAAACGCGGGTTCAGAAATGGGGTAACAGCCTGGCCTTGCGCATCCCCAAATCCTTCGCTGACGAAGTAGGGCTGCAGAAGGAAACACCTGTTGAGGTGTCGCTGGCTGATGGGAAACTCGTTATCACGCCGGTAACCGCACCGGAGCTGCCTCTTAAGCAACTTCTGGCCGGGGTCCCCTAAGAGAACCTGCATCACGAGGTT
>JAUWOB010000110.1 GCA_030612345.1 Dehalococcoidia bacterium
AGGAGACAGGCCGTTTGCTCAACCCCCCCATTATCAGGCCCGCCCTCCGCTCTGTGCTCCCGGGTGCGGGCACCCTCTTCTCAACGCTGTCCAGGCTGAGAGTCATCTTCGCTTTCCCGACAAGGACTTCGACGAGCCCTCGTTCCTCAGAGACCGAAAGCACTGTTGCTGGCGAGCTTGCCTCTTTCAGCCAGACGGTGTCACCGACTGCGATCGAGCCTGCCTCAGCCTCGCCCTGGCCTGTTTCTGGCATTGCCCTCGGGCGCCACACTTCGGAACCGAGTTCCTTCTGTACATCTGCCAGCGCCTTTTTTGCCTGCTCGATTCTCTCCCGGGATTTCTCCTTGCGTAGTTCTGATGCGGCCTCCCGCAGTTCCCTTTGTAGTTCAGAGGCCTCCCGAACCACCCGGTCACGGGTGGCCTGGATGATCCTTCGCTTCTCTTCCTCTAACTGGCGAAGCCTGGTTCCCAGTTCATCGTTCCTCTGCTGTGCCTCATGCCTTTCCTTCTCCAGGCCACGGCGAAGAGACTCAACACTTTGCTGCTCGGTCATCAGATGGGTAAGAAGGGCCTCAAGTTCCTGAGTGCCTTTGGCAAGCATATCTCTGGCGGCGGCGACAATGTGGCCAGGCAATCCCAGGCGAGATGCTGTGGCCAGGGCATTGCTGCCGCCCGGAATACCCACCGTCAGGTGATAGGTGGGCGTCATGGTAACCGGGTCAACGTCAAGAGCAGCGTTCTGCAGGCCGTGGGCAGTGTGCGCCAACGCCTTCAACTCGGTGTAATGGGTGGTAGCCACCGTCATCGTTCGCTGCGATGTGAAGTGGATTAGGATGGAACGGGCCAGGGCCGAGCCTTCGCCCGGGTCGGTGTTGGTGCCCAGTTCATCAAGGAGCACCAGGCTCCTTGATGTGGCACTGTTGATAATACGCACAATATTGCCTATGTGCCAGCTGAAGGTAGAGAGGGTCTGTTCGATGCTCTGCTCATCACCTATGTCGGCGAATACGCCATCGAAAAGGGGGATATGGCTTTCAGGCTGGGCGGGGATGGGCAGGCCGGCCTGTGCCATCAGGCTGAGGAGTCCTATGGTCTTGAGGGCGACGGTCTTTCCACCCGTATTGGGTCCGGTGATGACCAGGGTGGAGAAGTCCCGGCCGATCTCGACAGACAGCGGTACCGCCTTCTTGGTGAGCAGGGGATGTCTGGCTTCGACCAGCCTGAGCACACCCGGCGGTTCATCACCTTCGGCTTCAATCTTTGTGCCGGCCGAAACGATAACGGGCTCAGTGGCCTTGGCCTCTTTGGCATATCTTGCCTTGGCCAGGGCTAGGTCGATTTCAGCAATCAGGTCTATATTGCGCGATATCTGGCTTTCGTGCGCCCCCACTGCCGAGCTAAGCCTGGCCAGTATCCTTTCTATTTCATGCTTCTCTTCCATGACCAGCTCGCGCATTTCATTCCCCATATCCAGAGTTGTCCAGGGCTCGACAAACAGGGTGGCGCCGGTGTTTGAGACGTCGTGGACAATGCCCTTTATCTCTCGGCGCCATTCCACTTTGACGGGGATTACATACCGCCCTTCCCTTTCGGTGATAATGGGTTCCTGGATTATCTTCTGTCTTCTGGGTGACCTGATTATGGCTTCCAACTGGGTGAGCAGTTGCTGGCGCAGTTCCCGGATTCTATCTCTCACCGCCGCTAGCCTGGGCGAGGCAGTGTCCAGCAATTCGCCGTTCGGACTCAAGCAGTCACTAATATCCTTTTGCACTTGGTCCAGTTCCACAATGTCTCGGGCAAGGCCGCTCAGCAACGGAAGCTCGTCCGACAGGTTTATGATCTGCCTTCGCAACCTCCGGGCAGCTTCCAGTGTCTTCTGAATCTCCAGCAGGGCTTGAGGCTCCAGCACTTTGCCACGGGCGGCCATCTTAACCACTTCCCGGATATCGAGAACTGTGCCGATATCGATGTCCGGACTGAGTGCAAGCAGGCGGCGCGCCTCGGCCGACTTGCTGAGCCGCAGGCAGACCTCTTGTGCATCCGAAAGAGGACTAAGGTCAAGGGCAAGCTGCCGGCTGGCCGAAAATGACGCGAAGCCGGCGAGTATCTCCCTTACCTTGTGGAATTCGAGCAGTTCTAAATCTCTGTCATCCAAGTTGGCCATCCTGAGTCGCTCGTACAATCATCGCGACTTCAACGGTCGAATAGTATAAAGCAATCAGCCGGGTTTTGGGAAAATAGACCTCTCTGGCCTGAGAGCTGCCAGGATCCGTTCGGGCGTTTCACAAAGGACTTTTCTATCCGTAGAGGCGGGCCTGTCCCCGTCCGAAAATCGTCAGGATCAATCGGTGTTTTGTCCTCGAAACTGGAATCCGGGCTCTGTAGAACGCACACATCTCAAGAGTGCTCAGGCTTCGGCGCCCGTTTCAGTGACAGGCGTAGAAGATGGATTGCGGTCGCTGCCACCCAGATTGTCACGTTGGCCACTATAATCCGCTCGTACAGACCAAACCAGCCTGCGAGGCTAGGCAGCAATAGTAGTCCGACGGTCAAGGCTAAGGCCAGAACGCCAGCAACCAAGGTGTACACAAAGATGCCTCTCCAGTTCGGGTCGCTCTTGAGGCTTGGTGTGAGCAAGAGAAGAGCAATAGGGAATAGCAGTGCAAGTGCATAGGCTGTTGCCGAGTGGATTGCTCCTTCGATAGTATGCGGAGCTCCAGACGGGTCCATGTGAAAGGCGCCGATCATCAGCATGCCGAACCCGCACAAGAGAAGCAGCCCAATACTCAGGTGGAAGCCCCGTGCTCTACGAACACTGAAGAAGAGCCCTGCTACAAAGATCTCCATCAGCAGGCCCAGGGCCAGAAAGCCGATCGTCTGTAGCCAGCCTATGTGCGTCAAGGCCAGACTGCTGATCGAATCGCTGATCAGGCTGTAGTTCGGAGTAGATAGGGAAGCCGCGAGATCCCCGACAAAGTACAGGACGGGTCCCACAATACCGGCCATAGCCGGGACACTGCAAATGCTGAGACGTTCAGACATAAACGACAGTCCGGCCTCGTTACGAAACCTAAGCTGTGAGGGCTAGCTAAGTTCGGCGTCGCTTCTTAGTCGGGGCAGGTCTGCTTCTACGCTTGAGGAAGACCAGCAGTCCCGCTACTGCCAGCGCCCCAACAATCCCGCCGATGAGCGGCAGATTAGCTGCTGCTGGCAGGGCCTCTTCGAAATTGGCTCTTATTGTGTAGCTGCCCTGCATTGTGATGGTGGTCACGGCGGCGTTGACATTGCCGATGGTAAACACGTCTCCGGTCCAGCTGATGAAACGATGGCCTTCTTCAGCCTCGGCCATCAGGTTGACCATAATGCCAGCATCGTAGGGAAGAGTTCCTTCGCCGGGTGTGGTTACCTGCCCGCCTTCGCTGCCGGAAATGGTCAGGCTGTACTGGATGAGCGGTTTCCCGCTCAGAAAGGGAAGGCCCGCGCCGTCAATGATGTTCCAGGCGCAGGCATCATCGATCTCCCCGGGATCCACTGCGGTCATATCCCAGGGCTGGTCCAGCCCATCTGTGTCTGTATCTATAAAGGTGGCGATGCGCATCATCTCGGCGGTGCTCTTGCCCGTGCCTCCGTCACTGATTGAGACGCCAGAGGTTTCCACGTCCCAGAAGGAGCTGCTTACAGTTCCCCTTAGATTGTACCCGATTAAACCGCCGACGCGCGATTCACCCGTCACTCTGCCAGCGGCATAGGAGTGGCGCACAGTGCCCCCCTGGACCTCACCGACATTGTGTCCCCCCAGGCCGCCACCACTGCTGTTGCCACTTACGTTGCCGTGCGAATCCGAGTGGTGCACGGTGCCGATGTGCCA
>JAUWOB010000074.1 GCA_030612345.1 Dehalococcoidia bacterium
GTCTCCTCTCTCCGGATGAGGCAAAAGATCTCAATCCTCTTATCTATCTCGGGCACATACAGGTAACTCATATTCTCGACCACGCCCAGAACACGCTTGTCCATTTTCCGGGCCATGTTCACCGCCTTGCGCACAATCATCTTAACCAGATCCTGAGGAGTGAAAACGACGATTACGCCCGAAATCGGAAACGACTGCATGAGTGTTAGCGGCGCGTCTGCAGTCCCCGGCGGCAGGTCAACAATCAGATAATCAAGTTTGCCCCAGAGTACGTCCTCGCCAAACTGCTTGATTGTATTTCCAATCAGAGGTCCGCGCCAGATAACGGCATCATCCTCACTGGGCAGGAGAAGGTTGATGGACATGACCTCAATCCCTGACCTCGAGAGCACCGGCAGTATTCCACTTTCGTTGCCGCTGGGCCGCGCGCTGAGTCCGAACATCTTAGGTATGCTAGGGCCGGTAATATCGGCATCCAGAATGCCCATCTCATAGCCCTTACGTTTCAGAGCGATGGCGAGCAGACTTGATACCAGAGATTTGCCCACTCCTCCTTTACCGCTCATCACGGCTACGATGTGATCTATCTCGTTGAGGTCCTTGGCCCTGGCAGCAGTATATTCTATGTTGGCCTCATCGACTTCGGGTAGCTTCTCGATGACTTCCTTGACCCTGGTTTTGATCCAGTCCTGGGCGTCCGGGAGCAATCCTGTCGAGGCCAGAGTAATGTTCACTTTCTTATCAGAAGTGGCCACCTTACGCACGAGGTTCATCTCGACTATGCTGCGTTTGACAGTAGGCACCGGTACTGCTGCCAGGCTTTCTCTTACTTGCTCTTCATTTGCCATAGGTGTCGCTCCATTTCCATCTACTAGTGGTCACAGATGTTACCCTCTGTAGCTAGCTGGCCCTTGAGATAATTGAGAACTGCCTTCTCCGGATCGCTTTCCACAGCACCGACGATGACTCCTATGCGGTGTTGCTGGAAAAGGCTTTGCGCCCGCGAGCCCATGCCACCGGCAATCACAAAGGCCACGCCCTGTTCTGCCAGCCACTCCGGAAGAAGCCCCGGCTGATGTCCCGGCGACGGGATAAGCACTTTTCCGATTATCTCCTGCTTCTTTTCATCGGCATCGATCAAGGCGAAATATTCGCAATGACCGAAGTGCGGCGATACCATCCCGCCGCTTACCGGTATAGCGTATCTCATAATAACCTCCGTCTGTTGTTTGTTATTCCAGTCCCCTAGTGCCGCCGGCAGGTGTCTCCGGTCGAGCAAGGCGGTGTGTCACAACGCTCGGCCTGGCCACAGCAGGTAGTGCCAGGGGCCTGACTGCTCGTTTTAATCACATATGATGAGGTCATGAGCCTCTCCAGGTCAGCGCTGCCGCAATCGGGGCAACGCGGGGTTTGCCCGCTACCCCGGACGAATACCTCCGATACCTTGCCGCACTGGAGACATCTGAAGTCGTGAATTGGCATCTTTTACACTAGCTCCTTTCCAAACTTGTTTTTCGTGCCATAGCCTGCCTTATTAGTCGACGCATCGGGTCGGGCTGCTCAGCAGACAAGAAGCCTAGGTCTTGCCCCCCTTTGTTAGAATCATCAAAAGCCTGCGCCACATTCCTTCTATCTCCCGAGTGACGTTGCCATTAGAGTATTCCACCAGTGGCACTCCTTGCACAATTGATTCAGTGACAACGTTATCAAAAGGAACTCTGCCCACTACCTTGACTCCCTGGCTAAGACATTGGCTCTCAATCTGCCTCGTGTTCTCCTCATTCAAGTCATATTTGTTGATGCAGACCATGGCCGGAACTCCGAAGTGGCGGCAGACGCCGAGCACTCTCTCCAGATCGTGCATCCCGGAGAGGCTGGGCTCAGTAACCAGAAGGGCCAGCCCTGCTCCAGAGAGAGATGATATTACAGGGCAGCCAATGCCCGGCGGTCCATCACTGATAATATACTCAAAACCCCCTTCTTCAGCAATATGCCTGGCCTGCTGCCTGACTACTGCCACCAGTTTCCCTGAATTCTCCTGAGCTATGCCCAGTCGGGCATGAACAAGAGGACCATATCTGGTATCTGAGATGTACCAGTATCCGGCCATGTTTTCCTTCATACTTATGGCTTCAGTCGGGCATACATGGGAACAAAAGCCGCAGCCCTCACAAGATACTGCGTCAATCCGGAAATCCTTGATAGCGTTGAAGCGGCAAAGCTCCTGGCAGAGGCCGCACCCATTGCACCTCTCTGCATCAATGTGGGCTACCTGACCACTCCAGAACTCATTTTGCTGTCTCTCTGCAGGACTGAGTAGCAGATGAAGGTCTGCCGCGTCAACATCGCAGTCGGCAAGCACCTTTCTTTCTACCAGAGCCGCCAGCGAGCCCACGATGGTGGTCTTGCCTGTGCCGCCTTTACCGCTCAGGACTACGACTTCTTTCATCTATTATCTCCGCGATCTTGTCAAAAAGCTGCAGGAAGCTGCTTTTCGACAGTGGTATACCAGCGACCAAAGCTATGCCCCGTGAGTATAGGCGGGCGATTTCCATGTCTAATGGGATGGTAAGCAGGATGGGTATGCTCTCTTGCTCACAGTACTCCTCCACCTTGTTATCACCAACGCCGACACGGTTGAGCACGACGCCGCAGGCGATACCGAGTTTCCTCACCGTTTCCACGGCAAGGGCTAGGTCATTCAGCCCAAAAGGAGTAGGCTCGGTTACCAGAAGGCAGAGATCGCTGCCCTTGATTGCCTCTACTACGGGGCAGGATGTGCCCGGCGGAACATCTATGATGATCACTGTGTCATCCTTGTTGGCATACTCCTTCACCTTTCTGATCACCGGTGGCGCCATCGCCTCACCCACCGCCAGTCTGCCCTGGACAAAGCCCAGGGCATCTGAGTGTCCCCACTCAACAACCCCTATCTGGCGGCTCTCCTCAGTGATAGCCTTCTCCGGGCAGAGGTAACAGCAGGCACCACACCCGTGACAGAGTTGAGGGAAGGTCAGCACATGGTTGCCGAGCACGGCAGTGGCATGATAGGCACACACCTGGGCGCACTTGCCGCAGTAGGTACACTTCGCTTCGTCTACCCTGGGCACGAGAATCGATACCGCTTTGCTCCCGGCGATTTCGGGTCTCAGAAACACATGGTCGTTCGGTTCCTCCACATCGCAGTCGAGCAGCTGAACCTTAGAGTCAGCGCTTAGCGAAAGAGCTAAGCTAGTAGCGACCAGCGTCTTTCCCGTGCCACCCTGCCCGCTGGCAACGGATATTACCATGCTATTCCCTGGTCATCCTGGCACCACACTTGAAACACCTCAGGTCGTAGCAGGGAACACCTGTCTGGTGAGAGATACTTGCCCCGCAGCTGGGACAAACACAGATTCCACTGGGGCCTGACCCAGGTCGGTCTCCGGCCATTCTTCCCATACCCCTGCCACGTCCTAGCCTCCTTCCTGATCCCGGCCCTTGACCAAAAGGTCCCGTGCCGTCTCCTCTAGGCAAAACTCACCTCTCTTTCTCCAGTGCTTCGATGCGACGTTGAATCTCGCTTAGCTGCTGCTTCATCATTTGGGTCTGAGATTTGAGCACCTCTATCTCTTCCTCAGGGCTCATTGCCTGAGGGGCTGCCTGGGGTATCATGCCTGGTTCCATGCCTCTGCCCATGCCCATACCCCTTCCTCCACCCGTGCCTGACCCCATACCCATCCCATAATGGGAGCCGACACTGGGTTGGGCATTCGGCTGGAGCCTGCCTGCCTTGTAAGCTTCAACGGCGTCTCGTATGCTGCCTGAAACACCGGTGACTACCTGCACCCCCGCTGCCGAAAGGGTCTGGTAAGCGTTGGGCCCGCAATTACCCGTGAGCACCACCTCTACCCCCTTATCGGCAATCATCTGGGCGGTGCTGATGCCTGCCCCGCCGGCAGCCATGGCGTTAGTATTCTCTAAGGCCTCAAACTCCATGCTCTGGGGGTCGACAATGCCGACCTGCGGCCCTCTTCCAAAGCGAGGGTCACCTTCCGCCTCCCAGCCAGGAGCCGCCGCTGATACTGCGATTCTCATAATGCACCTCTTTCCAATTTACTCGGTCTCCAGTTCTTCTATTCTGGTCTGTATTTCCTCCAACTGTCCCTTGATTGCTTCCGCCTGGTCCCTCAGGGAATCCAGTTCCTGCTCTCGGGTCATCTGGGGAGCATAGGGGTAGGCTCCTGGCACTCCTGCCACGGGCGCCCCAGGATAACCATATGGCACAGGCCCCGCATAAGGCACGCCCATGCCAAACCGGTATCCCCTTCCCAAGCCATATCCTCGCCCAAAACCATATCCCCCGCCGAAACTAGACATGCGCCGTATCCCCGAGGGACGGCAGAAACCTCTGCCTCCTCCTGTCATCGGTCCCATTCCACGTGGTCCCGTTCCATCAAATCCTGGCATAGTTCACCTCCTTTCTGTGTTCATTCACCGTTGCCATCTGCCGCCGCGAAATCTCCTGCCACATCCTCTACCTGGGCCGAATGGCGGCAAAGGCATGGGCTCGATATCATCACTGAAGCATACCGGGCAAGACAAAGGACGCTTCTCGGCCATGGTCTCAAAAGGCACATTCCACTCATGTCCGTCATTGCCGCATCTGAAGGGACGCTGGGCAAGCTCGAAGTTGCCCCCCTCGATCTGGATTGCTTTGCCGTTGACCAGAGCATCAGCCAGTTTTCTTCTTGCCGAGTCCAATATGCGGTGGAAGGTAGGCCTGGAGATTCGCATCTGTTCAGCGCATTCCTCCTGCTCCAGTCCCTGCAGATCCCTAAGGCGGATCGACTCGAATTCCTCCAGGGAAAGGCGGACACCCTCGAGGCTATTCACCGGAATTCCCACCGGCCGGAAAGAGCCTACGCTCGGCAACTGCGCAACGCACCGCAATTTCGCTGGCCTGGCCATCAATAATCACTCCATTTCTCGTTACAAATAATGAACATATGTCAATAACTATTGTAACGAATCATGTCAAAACTGTCAAATTCCGGCCACAGCCATCGTTGAGTGATAGGTCTTACGGATGTATCCAGAAACCAGGCGAAAGGCGGTGCCAGGCCTTGGCCCAGGTTAGGTGAGGCCTTTCTGGGAGGGCCTTTGTGCCGTGAGGCCAGGCAGTTGCCCGGCGCCAAACGTTCGTGGTTTTGAGATTTCGGCGATGACTGCTATGATTCTCATGGTCTGGCAGCGTGGTGACAGATTGTGAATGGGAGGGTGTCTAGAAATGCAGGCCGAGGCTTCGGCCTCGTACCAGTTAGATTCTTCGTCCCGATGAATCGGGGCTCAGAATGACAGAGAGGCACGACCCTGAAGGGTCGCACTACGAAACTCGGAGGTGACTAGATGAACAAGCTTGAAGTACTGAGAAGGTCTGATCTGTTTCAGGAACTGGACGATGAGCAACTTAGCCTGGTGGGC
>JAUWOB010000079.1 GCA_030612345.1 Dehalococcoidia bacterium
CTTCAAACGGCAGCCCACCCCGACTGCGCACCCCATCCTTTACTGCCTTAGCGAGCGCCCGCAAATCGATGTCTCCGGGAACTATCTCGCTAAAGCTGTTGACTACGCCGACAAAGGGCTTATCCCAGTCATCTGACGAGCACCCCGCAGCCCACAGCAGCGACCTGTGGGGCGCCCGCTCGATTCCCTTCTTGACTATATCACTCCGCACCTAACTTGTGCTCCCTCAGAGGAGTTATGCCGCCTAACATAGCAGAATGCCTATCTACCGTCAATGGGAGCGAGGTCGGCTCCATCTCCTGTTGCCTGGACCCTCCCCCAAAAGAACGAAACCAATCACCGCAGGGCGGGGTTTGTGGCCACCCCCACATAGTTGCTGCATTCTGCTCGGGCTTGGCACACTCCGTCACAACCAGACCGGGCCAGAGTTGACCCATTTCGTTTGTGTTGGGGGCTGATCCGGGCTAAAATACGACGGCCATGTGTTTAGCAGTGCCGGTGAAGATTGTTTCCATAGACGGCGATCATGCTTAAACGGAAATCGCCGGGGTAAGGCGTGTGACTAGCATCGCCCTTACTCCGGGGGTCAAAGTGGGGGATTACGTATTGCTTCATACAGGATATGCCATAGCCGTGATAGATGAGACCGAGGCCCAGGAAACCCTGAGGATACTGGAAGAGCTAGCAAGTCCAAGTGAAGTTCATTGACGAGTATCAAGACAGCAGGCTGGCCAAGGGGTTAGCATACAAGATCGCTCAACGCTCCACCAAGACGATAACACTCATGGAGTTCTGCGGTGGACATACGCATGACCTACGGCGGCACGGACTCCGCCAGCTAGATCCCGAAACGGTGGAAATGAGGTCGGGACCGGGCTGTCCTGTCTGCGTTACAGCAACCGCGGATCTGGACAGAGCCATAGCCCTGGCCCAGCTGCCCGACGTTATCATCACTACTTTTGGGGACATGATGCGGGTTCCCGGCAGTTACTCAAGCTTGCAGCAGTCAAAAGCCGAAGGAGCAGATGTACGAATAGTATATTCCACTACAGATGCTATAGAGCTAGCAAAGGCCAACCCCGGGAAATCAGTCATCTTCATCGGCTTGGGCTTTGAGACGACGGCACCGACCATAGCTGCTTCCATACTAAAGGCAAGGCAGGAGCGAGTAGAAAACTTCCACGTCCTATCTCTCAATAAGCTGACGCCCCCGGTGATGAAGACGCTGCTCGATTCAGGCGAGATAAAGCTGGATGGCATCGTGTGTCCCGGTCATGTCAGTGTCATAATCGGTTCTCATCCCTATGAATTCATCCCCCGCGAGTATCGAGTTGCCTGCGCCATCTCGGGTTTTGAGCCACTGGATATCCTGCTAGGCATTGATAAGCTGGTGGAGCAAATCGAAAAGGGTGAGCCCAAAGTGGAGATAGCCTACGCTCGAGGAGTGAAGCCCGAGGGCAATGAGAGAGCCCGGCAACTGATCGAGGATGTTTTTGAAATCGCCGAAGCCAACTGGCGGGGCATCGGCACTGTCCCTGCAAGCGGCTTAAAGGTGAGAGGAAAATACGAGCAGTTCGACGCCGACAAGGCTTTCCCGGTGAACCCGAAACCGCCGAGAGAGGTCAAGGGATGTCGCTGCGGGGATGTAATCCGCGGATCAGCTACACCACTCGAGTGCAAGCTGTTCAGACAGGTCTGCACCCCAGAGAGTCCCGTCGGTCCCTGCATGGTCTCGGGCGAAGGCGCCTGCGCCGCCAATTATCAATACGGGACCACCCACAATCCGCACAGTGTCTAAGGCGAAGAATGGGTCAGGCTCATGAATGACAGTGTTCTTCTAGCCCACGGAAGCGGTGGCAAGTTAAGCCACGAACTGGTGGAGAGGATTTTCCTTCCTTTCCTGGCTAATGCCGCATTGAATAAGCTGGACGATTCAGCTATCTTCGAAGCCAGTGGCCGCCTGGCTTTCACTACCGATAGCTACGTGGTGAATCCCATCTTCTTCCCCGGCGGAGACATAGGCAGACTGGCTGTTTGCGGTACCGTGAACGACCTGGCTATGAATGGAGCCAGACCCCTGCATTTGAGCCTGTCAGCAATCATAGAAGAGGGTTTTCTCATAAGTGAGCTCGAGCAAATAGTGCAATCAGTGAAGAAAGCCACTGAAGAGGCGGAAGTAAGCATAATCGCCGGGGATACCAAGGTGGTGGATCGAGGACAGGCTGATAAGCTGTTCCTCACCACGTCAGGAATAGGGATAATCCCCCCGGGAGTTGATATCTCAGGCGCTAACGCCAGAGCTGGAGACAAGGTCCTGCTCAGCGGCACCATTGGTGACCACGGTATAGCTATAATGAGTCAGCGCGAGGGACTCAGATTCTCAATGACCCTGGAAAGCGATTGTGCTCCGCTGAACAAACTAGTGTCGCAGATGCTTCAGGCCTCGTCCAGGGTTCATTGCCTGCGTGACCCCACCAGGGGCGGACTGGCCACCACACTTAACGAACTTTCCCAGCAATCGAAGGTGGGCATCGTAGTACAAGAGACTGAGATACCGGTGAAGGAAGAGGTTAGGGCGGCCTGTGAGCTTCTGGGCCTGGATCCGCTTTATGTGGCCAACGAAGGCAAGATGGTAGCTATAGTTGACCCCGCCGATGCCGACAAGGTTTTGGCCAAGATGAAGCATCATGGCTATGGCAGAGACGCTGCCCTTATCGGCGAGGTGACCAGCCAGCACCCGGGGAAGGTCGTGTTGAAAACCAAGCTCGGTCCCTCCCGAATCGTGGATATGCTATCGGGAGAATTGCTGCCCCGGATATGTTAGCTTGTTTGACAGCTAGAATCGGCCGGTGCTACACTGCACGCACCTGTGAAGCGTATTGGCATTCTCTATCGCCCCCTATCGGAGAGAGCCCGAGAGCTAGCTGAGAAACTGGAAGAGTTGCTGTCATCCCGCCAAATCTCTTCGTGGCGGTGTTCAACCCGGGAGGAGGATAAAGCTAGGCCTCAGGTCGCCGGCACCGACCTAATCCTCACTATCGGCGGAGATGGCACCATCCTCCGCGCCGTTAGAATCGTAACTCCCCAGTCGGTACCCATTTTAGGCATAAACCTGGGCAAGTTGGGGTTCATCACAGAGATAGACGGCAATGAGATCTTGTCCAGTTTGCCCGATTTGCTTGAGGGGAAAGGCTGGATTGAGGAAAGGGCCATGCTCGAGGCTCAGGTCGAAGACAAGAGCCTTCATGCCTTGAATGATGTGGTGCTGCGGAGTGTTGCCGTTCGGCTGGTCAACATAGAAGCAGAGGTTGACGGCACAGCGATCACCACTTACCGGGCTGACGGCATGATCGTGGCCACGGCTACAGGGAGCACCAGCTATTCCCTGGCATCTGGTGGACCAATTCTTCATCCTCAATCCAGGGAAATCGTCCTCCAGCCGGTATCCTGCCACCTGGGATTGAGCCATGCTTTGGTTCTGCCGCCGCAGAGCATAGTTGCTTTGAGGGTTGCCCGTGGAGAAAGGGTCGTACTCAGCATTGACGGACAGGTTGAATTGCCGTTATCAGACGGGCAGAACGTCAGGGTGAAGCTCAGCCCCCACATCGCTCGCTTCTTAAGAATCCGCGAGCCGACCCATTTTTATAGTTCGCTATGGCAAAAACTGGGAGGCAGGGGCAATGCCAGCTGAACGGGGCGGAGCTTCTCTAAAGGGCACGGGCGGAGTGCTATCACGGCCCCAGGTTTCCCACCTGCGATGAGGCAGCTCTTGGTCGCCGCTTTCGAAGGTTTGCAGGCAAGGCACTGTAATCCTGGCTACATAGGAGGAGCATGCTGAAGCCCGAGAAGAAACTAGCTACCCAGCAGATTTATCAGGGGCGCGCGGTGAATATTCGCGTGGACACCGTGGTAAGGGCCGACGGCAGCAAGACCACGAGGGAGGTAGTGGAGCACAGCGACTGCGTCGCCGTAGTGGTCATCGATGACCACGATAACGTGCTTTTGGTCCGTCAGTTCCGCCATCCGGTGGGAAAGTCTCTCCTGGAAATACCTGCCGGCGGCATTGACCCCGGCGAAGAGCCCGTCGACTCGGTGCGCCGCGAATTGCAGGAGGAAATCGGCTACCTCCCCCGGAGAATAGACAGGCTGGGGGGTTTTTATTCCATCCCGGGCTATGGCACCGAGTATCTCCATTGCTTTCTGGCTACCGACCTGGTGCCCGGTCGCCTCCTGGCTGAGGACACTGATGACATCGAACTGGTCCGAGCTTCACTGGATGAGATACCGCGACTCATCGCTTCAGGCGAAATCTGCGATGCCAAGAGCATCGCTGCCCTGCTCATCTTCATCTCTACGCGGCGAAATTGGCAATAACCGCCTGCCCCAAGGAGATGCCGCCGTCATTGCAGGGCACCTGCCTGTGGGTGAAGACCTGGAGCCCGCTGCTTTCCAGCAAGCTGACCGTCTTCCTCAATAGTAAGCGATTCTGAAATACGCCCCCGCTTAAGGCCACCTGCCTGATGCCGGTCTCATTGGCTATCACGTGACACATTTCATTTACCAGCTGAGCCACTGTATTGTGGAACCTAACTGATATCCTCCCCCTGGCTGTGCCTCCCTCTAAGTCTTCGATTACACCTGAAAGCAAGTCGCTCAGTTGCGCGATTCTTATGCCCTCGTCCTCTATTATTCGATATGGATAGCTTGCCTGAGAGTAAGCATACTCTTCCCGGTGGGCGGCCATCTCCAATTCCACCGCCGCCTGTCCTTCGTAATCTATGTCTCCCCTGATGCCCAGCAGGGCTGATATGGCATCAAAGAGGCGTCCCATGCTCGAGCTCAGCGGTGAGTTTATCCTTCTTTCCATCTGGCGCCTGATAACCTCTATTTCAAGTTCAGTGACTTGCCCGGTAGAGGCTAGCTGAGATTGCTTCCCCTTGACTTCGTTCAGGGTCGCAATGACAGCGTTGAGGGCACTTTCGCCTAACAGGGTGAGGACATAACCGATGGCGGTGCGATACGGTCTTCGTATAGCTGCCGCTCCTCCCGGCAAGGGCAGGTATTGCAGATGACCTACCCGGCGAAAATCACGGTAGTCGGCTACCAGGAATTCTCCTCCCCAGAGATTTCCGTCCGCACCCATGCCCGTACCATCGAAGGCGACCCCTATAACCGGTCCATCCAGTCCATTATCCGCCATACAGCTCGCGATATGGGCATGGTGGTGTTGCACAGGGACAAGTTTCATCCCGGACCGGCCTAACTCCTGAGCATATCTGGTAGCCAGATAGTCAGGGTGGAGATCATGAGCAATGACCTCAGGCTCTATATGGAAGAGTCTCTTATAGAGGGATGTAGTGCCCTCAAAATGCTCCAGCGTTTCCATATTCTCCATATC
>JAUWOB010000046.1 GCA_030612345.1 Dehalococcoidia bacterium
CTGCTGGCTGACGTTGTGACCACCGTCAGCCCCACCTATGCATCGGAGATACTGACACCGCAATATGGTGAGGGCCTGGAACGATTACTAAGCTATCGACGCAATGATCTTTGCGGCATAGTCAATGGCATAGACTATGATGAGTATAACCCGGCTACCGACCCCCATCTGGCCAGGAACTATGATTCCACCGCGTTAGAAGGAAGGGCTGAAAACAAACTCGCCTTGCAGAGAAGGAGCGGCCTGCCGCAAGACCCTGAGATCGCTTTGTTCGGCATGGTATCCCGTCTTGAGGAGCAAAAGGGCATTGACCTGCTGCTCCAGGCCATAGACTCATTTACCGATGAAACAAGAGCACAACTGGTTATCCTCGGCCAGGGAAGGGAGCACTACCATAGATTGCTCGCCGAGGCAGCGCTGAAGTACCCCCACCGCCTCTCGGCGTTCATCACTTATGATGAACGATTGGCCCGTCTTATCTACGCCGGCTCCGACATATTCCTTATGCCTTCACGTTTTGAGCCCTGTGGATTGGGGCAGCTGATCGCAATGCGCTATGGCGCCGTTCCTGTGGTCAGGCGCACCGGGGGCCTGGCTGACACAGTGCAGGATATAGCTGAAGGAAACGGAAATGGCTTCGTATTTCAGAACTACACTCTCCGGGAAATGCTGGAGGCGATAAGAAGGGCCGAGGAGAGCTTCTATCACCGGACTGAATGGCAAGACCTGATGAGACGCAATATGGAGATGGATTTCTCATGGAAAGCTTCGGCCAGAAGATATGAAGAAGTCTACCTGCGCGCAAGCAATGAATCTCAGACTTACGGGTCATGACCATCAGCCCGTAATCATCGTCCTCGGTTTGGCACGAGCTTGCCAGCAAGGCCCTCCTTCCGGCTTCGCCGGCACCATAACTGGACGCTGAACGCCTGAAGCCAGCCATCTTCACACATGTTGTTTGACAGAGGCACACGGATGAGGCACAATTGTTCTTCACCATAGATAGGAGCTCGGTTGATTACAGAGGTAGGCCATCGTGCTCCTGAACCTGATGGGCAGAAGATGAGAGGATGGGCCGAGAGCCAAGCTAACTGAAGAATGAGTGCCAAATCAATAGTTCTGGTAGTGGACAGTAACCGCAGTAACCTGGAGCTTCTGTCGCAGCAACTGGAACAAGCAGGTTACGAAACGCTTGTGGCTGCCAGCCTGGAGGAGTTTGACCAGGCTATTCGTGGTAAGGAGAAAATCGCCCTTTCGCTGATAGACATCTCCGGGTTCGATCGGCATATCTGGGAGCGCTGTGAACAGCTGAGCAAGCTCAAGACGCCTTGCATAGTGATTTCGCCCCAGCGCAGCCCTGCTGTACAACGGGAGAGCATGAAACACGGGGCCAGCGGACTGCTGGTCAAACCGCTTGACTTCAAGGACTTGCTGGAGCATATACATACAGCGCTTGGCGACTAAGCAATGAAGGAACGCGGCCATACGAGACCATCGCCGTTCAGTGATGATCCTCTTTGGTACAAGGACGCTATAGTCTATGAGCTTCACCTTCGCGCCTTCTCGGACAGCCAGGGTGACGGTGTGGGCGACTTCCCGGGGCTCACAGAGAAGCTCGATTACCTCGAAGATCTAGGGGTTACCACCCTCTGGCTGCTTCCCTTTTATCCTTCACCCCTGAAGGATGATGGCTATGATATCTCCGACTACACCAGCATCCAGCCCGTGTACGGGAGCATGCACGATTTCAGGACTTTCGTAGATGAAGCCCACCGGCGCGGTCTCCGTGTCATTACAGAGCTTGTCCTCAACCACACTTCTGACCAGCACCCCTGGTTCCAGCGAGCCCGACGGGCAGCAGCGGGAAGTCGCTGGCGTGACTTTTACGTCTGGAGTGACACGCCGGAACGCTACCAGGAGGCCCGCATCATTTTCAGAGATTCCGAATACTCTAACTGGACATGGGACCACGTAGCCCGGGCATATTACTGGCACCGCTTCTATGCACACCAGCCTGACCTGAACTATGACAACCCGACTGTTAGGCGAGCCATATTCAGGACCATAGATTTCTGGCTGAGGTTGGGAGTTGACGGACTGCGAGCTGATGCCGTGCCTTATCTCTACGAGCGGGAGGGCACTAATTGCGAAAACTTGCCTGAAACACATGCGTTCTTGAAGGAGCTGCGCAGCCACGTTGATGCGAATTTTAAGAACCGTATGCTTCTGGCAGAAGCTAACCAATGGCCTGAGGATGCGGCCGCCTATTTCGGCAACGGCGATGAGTTCCATATGGCTTTTCATTTTCCGCTTATGCCCCGTATGTTTATGGCTATCCGTATGGAGGACCACTTCCCCCTCATTGATATCATCCGGGAGACGCCGGCAATTCCGGAGACCTGTCAGTGGGCCGTTTTTCTGCGCAACCACGATGAGTTAACCCTTGAGATGGTTACGGATGAAGAGCGGGATTACATGTACCGGATGTACGCTAGCGATCCTGCTGCCCGGCTCAATCTCGGCATCTGCCGACGCTTAGCTCCCCTCCTGAATAATGACCGTAAGAAGATAGAACTGATGAACGGCTTGCTCTTTTCCCTGCCCGGAACGCCGGTCATTTACTACGGTGACGAAATCGGCATGGGGGACAACTTCTATCTCGGGGACCGCAATGGGGTGCGTACGCCGATGCAATGGAGCCCTGATCGGAACGCAGGGTTCTCTCACGCCAATCCCCAGAAGCTTTACCTCCCACCGATTATCGATCCTGAGTATCTCTATGAGTCCATTAATGTAGAAAACCAGCGCAACAATCCTCATTCTCTGCTCTGGTGGATGAGGCACACTATTGCCCTCAGGAAGCGGTTTAAGGCTTTTGGGCGAGGAAGCCTCGAGTTTCTTCAACCCAGGAACCGCAAAGTCCTGGCTTTCCTTCGCCGCTACAAAGACGAGACCATCCTGGTTGTGGCCAACCTTTCCCATGCCGCCCAGCAAGTTCAGCTCGACCTTGCCGAATTCCAGGGAAGGGTGCCGGTTGAGCTCTTCGGACGGGCGGAGTTCGCGCCCATTGGCGACGGCAAATACTACTTTACCCTCGGCCCGCATGCTTTCTACTGGTTTTCACTGGAATCGGAACGCGTGGAGAGGCTTCGCTTTCGCGCCCTGTCTCCAGAAGCCGTGATCGCCCTTCCCACTCTGGCTGAGACAGAGGCAACGCTCTTTAGAAAAGAGAATTGGTTTGTCCTGGAAGCCGTTCTGCTGGATTACATAAGGGGCCGCCAGTGGTTCCGCGGGCAAACGCGCGAGTCGTGGGCGCTGCAGATTCTGGATATCATACCTGTGAATTCCCCGAAGTTTACTGCCAACCTTGTCTTCATTGACGTGGTATATACTCAGGGTGACCCGGAGACCTATATCCTCCCCCTCACCAGCACCCCTGCCGACCGGGCAGAAGAGATTATAGCTGAGTATCCTCATGCTGTTATCGCCCGCCTGAAACCTAGAGGGAAGGACGGCGACAAAGAGAGCTTACTCATTGATGCCCTGGTAGACAAGGACTTCTGCACATTCCTGACAAAAGCCATCGGCCGACGCCGTAGCTTCAAGGGCAGGACTGGCGAAGTCATAGCCTCCCGCACACGGGTCTTCCGCAGTCTCCAGGGAGGGACTGAAGTCTCGCTGGAACCTGTTCCCGTTAAGGCAGAGCAGATCAACACATCTGTGGTCTACGGAGATCGCCTGATCCTCAAGCTATTTCGGCGCATTGAGGAGGGAGTTAACCCTGAACTGGAAATCGGCCGGTTTCTCACCGAACGGACTTCCTTCGCCCATGTTTCACGGGTGGCCGGCGCCCTTGAGTACCAGCGCAGAAAGGGCAAGACAACGACCCTAGCCATCCTGCAGAGCTTTGTACCGAATGAAGGAGATGCCTGGCAGTACACGCTGGATACTCTGAATCGCTATTTCCAGTATGTTCTGGCACACCCTACAGTGCAAGTGCCGCCGATTTCCCAGAAACACCTGTTGGCCTTACTCAAAGAGCCAACCGCTCTAGCCCAGGAGACTATCGGACCCTATCTGCTCTCAGCACAGCTTCTGGGAAGCCGCACTGCTGAACTCCATGTGGCGCTGGCCTCGGCACGAAACGATCCGGACTTTGCCCCGGAGCCATTCTCTCTCATTTATCAGAAATCGCTTTCTCATGCCATGAGGAGCTTTGCTACCCAGACACTGCAGATGTTGCGAGAGCGGTCAAAAGAGCTCCCTGAGGAGCTCCGGCAAAACGCTCAACAGATACTGGACTCCGAAGAAAGCATCATGAGAAGGTTTCGCTTGATTCGCAATCGAAAGATGTCGGCGACGCGAATACGTTGCCACGGGGACTACCATCTAGGTCAGGTGCTCTATACCGGAAAGGATTTCGTCATAATTGATTTTGAGGGCGAACCTGCACGCTCCTTGAGCGAGCGCCGAATCAAGCGGTCACCTCTGTCAGATGTTGCCGGCATGATACGTTCTTTCCATTATGCGGCCCACAGCGCCTTGCTTCACCAATCCTCACTGGCACTCAAGCCGGAGGACCTACCCGCGTTGGAACACTGGGCACAATTCTGGTACGTCTGGGTATCATCGTCTTTCCTTATGTCCTATCTCAACGGCGTTGAGCAGGCCCGGCTGCTTCCTGATGACCCTGAACAACTGAGGATTCTCCTAGATGCCTATCTCTTAGAAAAGGCCATCTATGAAATCGGCTATGAGCTCGATAATCGTCCCGACTGGTTGAAGGTGCCTCTTCAGGGCATATTACAATTGATAGGGATGGAGACTGAGCAACGCATGCTGGAGATATTCCTCGGGAGGCCGAAGCAATCGCTGTAACCGCCTGAGCACAACAATTCGATTAGGAACTATCATCTGGAAATGACACCTGGAAAAGGCAGAAGGAAAGTCGTGTCCTCAAAGGATAGGACAAATGCTCAGCCGGTACGTTATGACATAAGCATGCTCAGCGATGACGACCTTTTTCTCTTTAATGAAGGCGCTCACTATCGACTGTACGAAAAGCTCGGAGCCCATCCCTTAAGCGTGGACGGCGTGCAAGGAAGCTCTTTCGCCGTGTGGGCGCCTAATGCCAGGCAGGTGTCCGTGATGGGCGAGTTTAACGGCTGGAATAGGTCAAGTCATCAACTGCGTCCGAAGGGACAGTCGGGCATCTGGGAAGGATTCATCCCTGATGTGGTCAAAGGCACAGTCTACAAGTTCTGCCTCACCTGTCATCGCAACGGCTATTATGTGGAGAAAGCCGACCCCTTTGCCTTCTACGCTGAAACGCCTCCCAAAACAGCCTCAATTGCCTGGGACCTGGACTATGAGTGGGGAGACAGGGCATGGATGGAGAAACGACGGGCTCGCAATGCTCTCGATGCTCCCATCTCTATCTACGAAGTGCATCTGGGCTCCTGGCGGCGGGTGTCAGAGGAGGCGAACCGCCACCTGAGCTACAGAGAGCTAGCCCCAACGCTCACTCAGTACCTGAAGCAGCTGGGATTCACCCACGTGGAATTTCTCCCCGTAATGGAGCACCCGTTCTACGGCTCCTGGGGCTATCAGTCAACAGGATACTTCGCTCCGACGAGTCGTTACGGTACACCCCAGGATTTCATGCACCTCGTTGACTATTTGCATCAGCATGAGATAGGTGTAATCCTCGACTGGGTACCTTCCCATTTCCCTAACGATCAACACGGACTGGGATTTTTCGATGGAACACACCTGTACGAGCACGGTGACCCAAGACAGGGCATCCATCCCGATTGGAACAGTTTGATCTTCAACTACAGTCGCCACGAAGTGCGGAGCTTTCTTCTTAGCGGCGCACTGTTCTGGCTGGACAAGTACCACGTCGACGGCCTGCGCGTAGACGCGGTGGCTTCCATGCTTTACCTGGACTACAGCCGTAAAGAAGGTGAGTGGATACCCAACAAGCACGGGGGACGGGAGAACCTGGAAGCTATCGCCTTTCTACGCCGCCTTAATGAAGCGGTCTATCAAGAGAACCATGGTGTGCAGACAATCGCGGAAGAATCAACGGCCTGGCCCATGGTGTCTCGTCCCACTTATCTGGGAGGATTGGGATTTGGGATGAAGTGGGACATGGGCTGGATGCACGATACTTTGGAGTACATGTCCAAGGATCCCATATACCGCAAATATCACCATAACGACCTGACATTCCGCATGATATATGCCTTTTCTGAGAACTTCGTCCTGCCCTTCTCTCATGATGAAGTTGTACACGGCAAGGGCTCGCTGTTAGGCAAGATGCCGGGGGACGACTGGCAGAAGTTCGCTAATTTGAGGCTCCTTCTGGGCTACATGTATGCCCAGCCCGGTAAGAAGCTCCTGTTCATGGGAGGGGAGTTCGGCCAGTGGCGGGAATGGAGACACGACGAGAGCCTGGAGTGGCACCTGCTTGATTACCCGCCGCACTCGGGCCTCAAACGCTGGGTCGAGGACTTAAACCGGTTGTATCGGGGACAGCCGGCTCTCTATGAATTGGACTTTGAACAAGCAGGCTTCGAATGGATTGACTGCAATGACGTTGAGCACAGCGTGCTCAGTCTCATTCGCAAGGGGCGGTCTCGCCACGACGTCATTGCAGTCTTGTGCAATTTTACACCTGTCACCCATTTCAACTATAGGATAGGAGTGCTGCAGCCGGGATTCTGGAAAGAACTGCTCAACAGCGATGCGAGAGAATACGGAGGCAGCGGTCAAGGCAGCCTGGGCGGCGTCGAAGCGGCGCCCGTTCCCTCGCACGGGCGTCCCTATTCGCTGACCATCACCCTGCCGCCCCTGGCCATCACGTTTTTGCAGCCCTAGCACCGGGGCTCAATGGCCGTTTCTGCAGCAGGGCACTCAGAGGCAGGATGTGCCAGGATTGGCCCGGCACAACTACTCGATTTTTCTCACTTTGAGCAGATTCGTGGAGCCAGTTACACCAACAGGAATGCCACCGGTGATAACTACCAGATCACCCGACTTTGCCAGCCCCAGTTCTTCAGAAAGCTTAGCCGCCGCGGCGAATAGGTCATCGATCGATGAAGCTCTGGCTACCTGGAAAGGGTATACTCCCCAGCGCAGCATTAACCTCCCCACGACAACAGGATCGGGAGTCATGGCCAGAATAGGCATTCTGGGACGGTATTTCGACACGCGTCCCGCCGTGCTGCCGGACTGTGTGAAGGCCACCAGAGCCACTGCCCGGAGAACCTGTGCTATATGACAGGCGCTGTAGCTT
>JAUWOB010000139.1 GCA_030612345.1 Dehalococcoidia bacterium
GTCGCATCCGCTATGTGCTAAGTCAGCCGACGACGCGCTCCACTCATTTTCGTGCTTGCCCTCGCATCTCCTGGAGGCCCACGCAAGTAGAACGCATACAGGTTCGTTCAGGTGCCCGGTTTGCATTCTTGACAATGCAAGGGTGAACACGAAATGGAAGGCCTCACCATCTACCAACGTCCCGAGCTCGAAAATCCCCCCCTGGTCTTAGGCTTCGGAGGATGGATGGATGGGGGACGTGTGTCCACGGGGACGATAGACTATCTCAGGGAGAAGCTCGAGGCGACGAGGTGTGCGGAAATTGACTCACTAGATTTCCACATTTTCAATTTCCCCGTTTCCACTATCCCGGTTGCTGTTTTCTCTGACCAGGCAAGAACTGTCGTCAGCTCCATAAATCCTATGGAGTTCTCAGCGATATTCAGGCCGCATACCAGGATAGAAAACGGCATCATAGAAGACCTCAGCTATCAGAAGAATGAGTTCTTCTGCGCCCAGAGCCCTGACTTGGTGCTCTTCTCGGGTGAAGAACCACACATTAGATGGCGGACGTATTGTGACTGCATATTTGGTTTAGCCGAAGACCTTGGTGTAAAGCAGTTCTATTTTGTGGGCAGCGTTTCCAGCCCAATTCCCCACACGAGGGAGCCAAGAATACGCGCTTCTATGCCCAGTGAAGACCTAAGGGAAAGGCTGAGCGGTTTTGATATTGAGTTCACCGACTACGAAGGCCCGGCCAGCATCGTTACTCTCTTGACGGAGCGGTCAGCGCATCGAGGGATAGAGATGATCAGCCTGGTTGTTGAAGTGCCTCACTATCCCTTCCTGGATATGCCCACTTATCCCAAGAGCGTACTTAAGGCCGTTTCAACACTGGCGGGGTTGTTGCATTTGAATATTGATCTATCTGATCTACGTGAATCCGCCGACCAAGCAGAGAACAAACTAAACGAGATTATGGCAGGGAATCGGGAGTTCAGGGAGCTAGTAAGAAAGCTCGAAGAGGTCTATGATTACGAAGAATCCAGCGCTGATGAAGAGATCCTGAGACGATTGATTGAGGGAATTGACCTGGGAAGTAGTGAGGATAAGAACTGACCGGTGACTGTACGCCGTCCCCGCCCGTGCGGGCACACAGCTAAGCAGCAGGACTACGAAGGAGGAAGATCAGTGGAATTGTCAGGTCCGTCGCTTGAGGAACTGCTCTCGCTTGAAGGCAAAGTTGCCCTGGTCACAGGCGGCGATGGTCATCTCGGCACACCGACGTGTGAGGCCCTCGCGGAGGCCGGGGCGCGCGTGGCGATCGCCTCGATCAACTTACAGGGGTGTCAAGAGCTAGCGCAGCGTCTGGGTCCACAGCACTTTGGGTTGTACCTTGACACTACCGACGAGGACATGATCCGCAAAGTCATTGACAAGATAGTGGAGGATGCTGGGGCAATAGACATACTGGTGAATATGGCCTGGAGTGGGCGACCGCGCTGGCGGCTCGACGAGGTCACGGCTGATGACTTTGAGGCGGCTTTCCGAGTGGGCGTAACGGGGTATTTCGTAGCGTCACAGCATGCCGCGCGCTATATGCGACAGGCCGGAGGTGGCAGCATCATCAATATTGCCAGCATGTATGTGCTGGTCGCCAGCTATCCCCAGGTCTATGAGGACCTTGATTCCGGGGGGCAGCCGGCTTACTATCAGGCGGGCAAGGCCGCCGTGCTCCAGTTGACGCGGCACTTGGCCGTCTACTGGGCCAAGGATGGCATCAGAGTCAACGCCATTAGCCCGGGGTCATTCCCCTCGCCGGAAGTCGAAGAGCAGATTCCTCAGCTCATGGCGCGACTCAAACCGCGAGCTCCACTGGGCCGTCTGGGCGAGAACTGGGAGATCAAGGGGGCAATACTGTTCTGCGCCTCCCTGGCTAGCAGCTATATGACGGGACAGAATCTGGTGATTGACGGCGGCTGGACTGCCTGGTAGGCTTGAGCCAGGCGATGATGACCGGCAAGGGAGCCATAAGCAGGTAGACAGCGCGGGGCAGGTTCGCCACGATCTTGGAAGTGCCCAACCTCTCGCACAGCGCCGGCTGCGGGCAAAAAGGTAGGCCTCAAGGCGCTCGCAATATCCCTACAACCGCCTTGCTTACGCCCCCTGCTGCTGAGCCTAAGCTGGTGCCCGCAGGCCCGTATCCACCGGCGAGCGCTGGCGGCCGCGCAGGGCGACTTTGGTCGCCGGTGAGGTGCGCCAGGCGCGCAATTCGTAGGGACGCAGCGTGAAGTCGGCATGGCTCCCAGTGTTATAATAAGACGCTAACTTTCGCAACAATCTCTGTCAAATCAAGGGCGTTTTGCAACAGTCTCCAGGAAGGAATTATTGCACTATTCGACGAATACTGTAGTCACCGGAAAGGCTTGTAATAGATTCTGCTCTACTGGCGTTGTGCGCAGTGGAAATGCTCATCGGGATGCCTATACAGCGAGATGAGACATAGGAGTGCTGGCCAATGGCAAGGGCAAGAAGAGCGACGGCAGGCCTTTGTGCGGTGACTATCTGTCTCATGGTGATGCAGGCACCGGCGTGGGGGGATACGAGAACCGTCTATCTTGAGCCCTTTCCGGATATTGAGCAGACGCCCCGCGAGATGTACTGGAAAGACATCACCGGTGCCTCGTACCCTGAAGAGTTCATAGACAATTTCAGCTATGCCAACGCCACCGCTATCCTCACTTACAGCACCTTCGACTGGCTTCACTTCACCGGAACATTATACGCGACGGGCCTTAAGCCAAACTTTTGTTATCAGACGAAGCTATGTGGCAAGCCGGAGGTCTACTACGGCGCCGCCGGTGACGACGCAGCCAACGAAAAGATCGGCTATGTCGGACGGTGGTGGCGCGAGGAGCCGAATCCAGCCAATGCCGATGATGCAGAGTACGAAGCCAATAAAGACAATCCCGCCTATGTCTACAAGGGTTATTTCCTTTTCGACTTCTTCGCCACCGACGATAGCGGCAGTGCCACAGTCAATTTCACTTCCGACAGCTCCTACCATGCGATCTGAGACTGTTGCGAAAGCCCCTTGACTTGACAGGGGGG
>JAUWOB010000044.1 GCA_030612345.1 Dehalococcoidia bacterium
CCCCCCAACCCCCCCCCCCCTGCTCTCCGGAATGGCGTGCCCTTCCAAGATAAACAATCCCAAAGGTATCCTCTCCCCTCCGCGGACTCACCACCGTCGCAGTGATCTTGGACATGTCTCACGCGGTGCTTGAAATGGAGCGTGGCTGCTACAGGACTCTCGTTCCTTTTGCTCACTTCACAGTTACCGATTTGGCCAGGTTGCGGGGTCTGTCGGGATCGCAGCCCCGGTTGATGGCGACGTAGTAGGCCAGGAGCTGCAGCGGCACTACGGCCACCATCGGATAGAGCAACTCGTCGACTTTGGGAATCTTGATCCAGGAATCGTAGACCTCGCTTTCCCTGTCGGAAACGCCGATGATGTAGGCGCCGCGCGACTTGGTCTCTATGGCGTTGCTCAACGTTTCGGCAAAGGTATAGTCATCCGGGCAAATCACCACCACCGGCGTGCCCGGCTCGATGAGGGCCAGGGTGCCATGCTTGAGTTCCCCGGCGGGCATCCCCTCGGCATGAACGTAAGAAATCTCCTTCAGCTTCAAGGCGGCTTCAGAGGCAATGGCGAAGTTGATCCCCCGCGCTATGTAGTAGGCATCGTTCTTGTCTTTCAGCTTCTCGCTGAGCTTGATCAACTCGCTCTTGTTCCAGTCCAGGGTCTTGCTTACCTCGCCGCTCAACTCGGCAAGCCTGGCGGCCGCCTGGTCAAAGGAGTTAACCATGGCGAAGGACAGCAGGTAGAATATGGCCAGCTGGGAGAGGAAGGACTTGGTGGCGGCTACCGCGATCTCAGAGCCGCAGTTGAGGTAGATGACCTGGTGACTCAGGTCGGTCAGTATCGAGTTGGGCCGGTTGACTATGGAGATAACCTGGGCCCCGACCGCTCTGGCGGCCTTCACCCCCTCGACTACATCGGCGGTCTCGCCGCTCTGGGAAACCGCGATGACCACTGTGTTCTTGTCCACCGAGTCGGCGAAATAACCGAATTCAGAGGCCATGACCACGTCACAGAACTTCTTGCCCACCCGGGAAAAGAGGTATCTGCCCACCAGCGCAGCGTAACGGGAGGTGCCGCAGGCAGTGATGATCACCTGCCTGGCCCGCAGGATGTCCAGGGCGATCTCGGTGAACTGCTGCTTGTCCTGGTTGGCTATGCGGCCCAGCACCTGAGCTTGCTCCATTATTTCCTTGAGCATGAAGTGCTGGTAGGCACCCTTGTCGCTCTCCGCCCAGCTCTGGTCTAGTTTCCTGGCCTGCTTGACCAGTTTGTTTCCTTGGGCGTCGAGGAATTCGGCTCCTCCTTCTGTCAGCACCACCACCTCGTTATCCTCCAGCCCCATCACCTCATTGGTATATTGAGAGAAGGCCAGGGCATCGCTGCTAACATAGCGGTCCCGGCCGTTAAGGCCCACGATCAGGGGATTGCCCCTTCTTGTGCCTATGATCTTGCCGGGGTCGTCAAGGGATACGACCACAAAGGCATAAGAACCCTCCAGTTTCGCGGCCGTATTTAACGCAGCCTGTTCCAGCGAATGGCCGTTCTTGAGTTCGTCTTCCAGCAGGTGAGGGATGACTTCCGTATCGGTCTCTGAGGCAAAGCGGTGTCCCCTTCTGGTGAGTTCCTGGCGCAGCTCTTGGCTGTTCTCAATGATGCCGTTGTGCACTACGGCCAGCCTGCCAGAGCAGTCCGCATGAGGATGGGCATTGAACTGGGTCACGCCACCGTGAGTTGCCCAGCGGGTATGCCCGATGGCGACGTGGCCGGGCAGGTCTGCCAGTTTGTGTTTCTGGATGACCTCCTCGACCTTGCCGGCATCCTTCCTTATCAGCAGTTGGCCATCACACAGCGAAGCTACCCCCGCTGAGTCATAACCCCGGTATTCCAGGCACTTCAGAGCCTCCAGAACAACCGGCACCGCCGCCTTCTGGCCACAATACCCGATGATGCCGCACATGTTGAATCAAGACCAATTATATCACGCCCCGGCTCATATTGAATCTTCATATCGCCGCCGGCTTCTTTCTCCCTGTGAGGCCTCGCGGGCTCTGGCCGCAACCCTTCCGCTCCGCCGCGGGGCTGAACACGCCTCTTTCTCAGGCCAGCGGTTCAAAGCGTGCCTGGAAGAAGCGAAGGTATTTGGGCTCATAGACCATCTTCAAGCCCTTGGCCTCGCTGCGGACGTCATACACCGCCTTGACCGACTCGGCCACTACGTCCATGTGCGCTTGCGTGTATACCCGGCGTGGTATTGTCAGGCGTGTCAGTTCCAGGCTGGGATGACGATGGTCGCCGGTCTCAGGGTCTCGCCCGGCGCTGACCGTACCTCTCTCCATGGCTCGAATGCCTGAGTCCAGATAGAGCTCGGCGGTCAGCGTCTGAGCTGGAAACTTGTCCTGGGGTATGTGGGGATAGAAGCTCCTGGCATCCAGGAAGATGGCATGGCCTCCTATCGGCTTGACGATCGGTATCTCCCAGTCGGTCAATAAAGTCCCCAGATAGCGAACCTGTTCCACGCGGGCCCGGATATGGTCGTCCTCCACGGCCTCGCCGATGCCGATGGCCAGCGCCTCCATGTCACGTCCCGCCATGCCGCCGTACGTGTGGAGCCCTTCGTAGACCACGACCAGGTTGCGCAGCTCGTCAAACAGATCGCTGTCGTTCACTGCCAGCCAGCCGCCGATGTTCACCAGGTGGTCCTTCTTGGCGCTCATCCAGGCGCCGTCGGTGAAGCCGCAGAACTCCTTGAGAATGGTTGCGATGGACTTGTTCTGGAAGCCCTCTTCGCGCTCCTGGATGAAGAAGGCATTCTCCATCATCCGTGTGGCATCGAGGTAAATGGGGATGTGATAGCGGTCGCACAGACCGCGCAGTGCCCGCACATTGGCTATGCTTACCGGCTGACCGCCGGCCATGTTCACGGTCCCGGCCAGACTGACATAGGGGATCTTCTCGGCGCCTACGCGCTTGATCAGCGCCTCCAGCTTGTCCAGGCTGACATTGCCCTTGAAAGGGTGCTCAGTGGCAGGGGCATGCGCCTCGTCGATGATTACGTCCACAAAGGTGCCGCCCGCCAATTCCTGGTGCAGCCGTGTGGTGGTGAAATACATGTTGGCGGGCACGTAGTGGCCGGGCCTTATCAATGTGCGGCTGAGCAGGTGCTCAGCGCCGCGGCCCTGATGGGTGGGCACCATGTAGCGGTAGCCATAGTATTTCCGCACCGCCTCCTCCAGATGATAGAAATTGCGGCTGCCGGCATAGGCCTCATCACCTAGCATCATGCCGGCCCACTGCCGGTCGCTCATGGCGCTCGTACCGCTGTCGGTAAGCAGGTCGATATACACGTCCTCTGAGCGCAGCAGAAATGTGTTATAGCCCGCTTCTTCCAGACGCTTGCCTCGCTCATCCCTGCTCGTCATCTTGATGGGCTCTACCATCTTGATCTTCCAGGGCTCTGCCCAGGAACGGCGCCCGAATTGTTTGCCCATGGTCCTTAGTCTTGGATTTGACATAATCCTCCTCCGTAAGTTTGAGAAATATGATCAGAGCGGAGCTAGGCGGAGCCTAACCTCACAACTCTGCGACTCCCTCATCCTTTCAGCTTGTCCAGCAGCTCCCGTCTCTTACCTTCGTCGAGTATGATTTTGCTGTCTCTTACCCGGTATCGGGAGACAGGCAAGGCTAGCTTATCTGCTCCCAGGTCTTGCCGCAAGCAGATCTGCGGTCCTACCAGGGAGCCGGGGCCGACTCGAATCCCCGGCATGACACTGGCATTCACTCCGATGCGGCAGCCCCGACCCACAATTGCCCCGAGCTTGTCGTAGCCGGTATCTACCAGTCTGGCGCCGACTTGCATGCGGATGTTCCCTTCGTCCAGGCGGAAGTTGGCCAGCACTGTGCCCGCGCCCAGCGAGCAATCGTCGTCTATTATGGAATCACCCACATAATTGGAGTGGAACCAGCAGTTATCTCCTATGTAGGAGTGCTTCACCTCTGTGGAATAGCCAATGACGGAGTTGGCACCGATGTGGCTGTAGCCTCGCACCAGGACATTATTGCCGATGACGGAGTTTGCCCCGATATAGACGGGGCCTCGAATCACGGCATTTTCCAGTATCTTGACGTTGTCGCCGAGGATGGCCTTTCCTTCGATGGTCGCCTTCTCGGATATGCGGGCCGAAGGGGCTATGGAAGGCTGAGCATTGTCCAGGAAATACTCCATTACTTTAAAAATGTGCCAGGGGTATTTGATCGGCGCCCAGAAATCGTCGTAGGGCACCACCTTGATCCTGTGTCCTGCCTTCACCATGCTGTCCAGGGCGCACTCATAGACATCGTCCCTTGTGGTCTGCACGCTCTCAATATAGCGTAAGAGCTCTTCCGGGTTACTGTGGCAGTGAATCAGGATGTTCACCAGGTTGCCGGGTTCCTCGCCCGGATTGGGCTTTTCCACGATGTGCAGTAGTTCATTCTCGGAGTTTACCTCGAGATAGCCTCCCGGGAAGTACTTCTGCACCCGGTAACCCAGAACATAGGACGAGGCGGTGGCTCTCTCAGCTTCGGCCATGAGCTTGATATATGCTGAGCTCGAGAAGACATCGTTGGGATTTACCACCAGAAGCTGTCCGTGCAGAAACGGCTCCGCGCTTTTCAGTGCGTCGGCGATGCCCGATGACTCCTTCTGTAGAGCGAAGTCGATCTTTACCCCGGTAGTCCTTCTCGCTATTTCCTCGATCTTGGCCTTGTTTTCTGGATTAGCGATTATCACAAGTTGACTCAAACCGGCAGCGCGGGCTGTCTCTATCTGATGCTCCAGCAACGGCCTGCCCAGAAAATCAAGCAGGAACTTGTCTTCGGCAATGGGAAACATCCTCTTGCCTCGCCCTCCGCACAGAAATACGGCTTTCATAGAAGAGCGGCTTGACTTCATCGCGTTTCCTCTCTCAATTCTCTATGTTTAATTTCCTCTCCCTTGACCGGAGTCCCGATCAAATCGGGAAAGGTGAGGGTGGCACTCCCCCTGTGCGACCGGGGACATAGGTTACACTTCAGACCGGGCACATAGGTAACACTTCTCTCCTCTGTTTGGCTGGCAGGGGTGTGATTCGACCGGTCAACTCACTAAGGACACCCAGGGCATAAGAACTGAACCTGATTTCCCAGAGGTGTTGTTCTTTTTGCTTGAGTGCCACCGGCTCCCCAGCAAGAGCCTCCGAAAGATAAACCAATTCACCCCTCCACCTTATCTCACCGTTGTGGCGTACCTGCCTTACGATAACATCGCCGTGATATTCCACCTTCGGCACTTTGGTCGGATAAGGTCTCATTGATGGACGATAGAAGGAAGCCGGTGTTTTCTGCCCCAATGCCTCGTGAGGACCCCCAGTGTTATGTTCCTGTGGAAATTCATCAAAGGCCTTCTGTTGCTCCTTCCTATCGCCCTTAGTCGGTCTAGCTGTCGCTTCCTTTAGACTGCGGTGCATACGCTCATGCCGGCCATTCTTCTCCGGGTGCCCGGGCTCTATCCGCTCAGCTTTGATGCCCAACTCAGTAAACCGGACCGATAGCCTGGATAACCCTCCCAATCCCACCGAGGCAAAGGCAGCGCCGTTATCCGTCCTGATTGTCTGTGGTAACCCGTGCTCCTTGAAAACCCTGTCAAACCACGGCATAGTCTCTTCCAGGGTCGGATGGCTTAACCCGCGACAACATAAAATATAACGGCTGTAGTTATCATATATCGTCAGCGGATAACACAGCCTGCCATCCTCTGTCCGGAATTGTTTCTTAAAGTCGGCACTCCACACTGCACTAGGCCGGCGGCACTCGCTAAACGGCTCAGGGTAAGGTGGTGTCCTCCGCTTTTTCCTCCGTGGCTTGACTAGCCCTTCCCTGTTCAAAATCCCACTTGCGGTGCTGGCCGCTGGCCACACTTTCCCAGCGTGATGTGTCTCTAACCAAGCTGATATCCTCTTTGGGCCCCATCTCTCATGCCTCAATTTCACGGCCACAATCTCTCTGGCTACTTCTGGTGGTGTGGCGTTGGGATGCATCTTGGGTGCCTTTGTGCGCTCTTCCAGGCCCGGAGGCCCCTCCCTGCGGTAGCACCCAGTCCACTTATACACCGTCTTGCGGCTGACTTCGTACCTCCTGCTCAACTGGGTGATGCTATACTCCTGGCTCAAGTAGTCTGCAATCATTTGTACCTTCTGGTCCATGGGACAGATCTCCTTCCACGGCATAGGCAGTACCTCCTGCCTATACTTTACCTGTTACCCATGTCCCCGGTTTACTTCGTTACCATTGTAACCGGTTTGTACCCCCTCTCTGGCTCCCTCCCGCCAGGGCAGGGAGAGTATTGTTTCTTTGCTTTCACTTGCCAGCCTCCACCAGACTGTCCACGAGGTCCTGGCCTTTGCGTATGAACTCATTGACCTGCGCCTGCGACCTCGACTCGGCGATTACCCGGATGATGGGCTCGGTGCCGCTGGCCCGGATGAGCAGCCAGGAGTCAGCAAACTCCAGCCTCAGGCCGTCAAGAGCCCCGATCTTCATGGGGACCCCATCGAGGACGATATGTGCGGCTTCTTCCCTGACTCGGGCCATGACCGACTCCTTGAGCTCGTTGGGACAGGCAATCCTGGCCTTCTCAAAGTATAACCTGGGCATGCCCCGGAAGAATCGCCTCATTTCACCGGCATCGCCCAGCTGGCTGAGCAGAAAAAGCGAGGCGTAAATGCTATCGGGATAATAGCCCGTCTCGGGCATGACGTAGACGCCTACCTGTTCCACGCCCAGGGCAGCATCGGTCTCCCGCACCAGGTGAGCCACGGCCACGTCGCCCACTCTGCCTCTGACCACTTCTGCACCGAGGTCTTTCACTGCCAGATCAAGAAGAGTGCCGGTTTCCACCGTGGTGGCAATCCTTCTCTTCCCCGTTTTCTCGACAGCCAACCTCGCCACGAAGGCGCTTGGCTCGTTGAAACCGAGGAACCCTTCCCTGTCGCAGAAAACCACGCGGTCGGCATCGCCATCAAAACAAATAGCTAAGTCAGCCTCATGTTGTCTTAGGAAGGCAACCGTGCCTGCAAGGGTATCCTCCTTGGGCTCGGGACTCCTCCCCGGGAAAAGTCCGTCGGGCTCGTCATTTACGGGTATCACGTTGAGGCCCATCTGCATAAAGAGATCGCTGGCAAACCTCGAGGCAGCCCCATTGCCGGGGTCGACAACTATTCTCAGCCGGTGGTCAAATCGCTGCCCGGAGAACTTGCCCCTGATGAACGAGGAGTATCTCTCTTTCAGGCCATGCGCCCGCTCCAAACTCCCCCTCTTCGCTCGGCCGAATTGGTTTCCAAAAAAAACTCTCTCAATTTCCGCCTCTTGATCTGGGCTGTAGCCCAGCGAATCTCCGGTG
>JAUWOB010000023.1 GCA_030612345.1 Dehalococcoidia bacterium
CACCGCATGAGAGGTTATCTCGTTCTTGACCACATCAGCACTCACAATCACCCCAGCAAGGTGACGAGCACTCCCTGTGGTGCCAACACCCTTAATCTGGGCATCGGACGGCAGACTCTGGACGATCTCCTTTAGACCCTGTTGCACCATTACAACGGGTTGCCCTTGAGTGCGAATGTAGAGGGAGCTAACAAGCTGGTCGTCCTCGCTGAGCACGGCAAACTTAGTGGTCACCGAGCCGACGTCTATTCCGAGATACAAATCCATCGTTGAACTTCTCTTCCCCTACACCCCAGAACGTCTTCCGCATTGAGAAACACTAATTGTAGAATAGGGCGCGAAGGATACCGTCACCATCATCATCCCATCACCCTCTATTTATCGGCAACAAACTCCTCTTTCACCCTTTTCATCGTCTCTGGCTGAGCAATCAAGTCAACCACAGTCATCGCCATGGCTTTTGCCCCGTCGAGAAGCCCTCGATTTCCCGCTTCTGAGGCAGCAGCTTCGGCAAATTCAGGGGAGTGAGCCGTAACATCAACGGTGGTAATAGCTACCATTGGGTGAATAGATGGAACCAGAACGCTAACATTGCCCATATCGCTACTGCCGAGGCCCCTTCTCATTGGCGGCAAAACACTACGCCCAAGAGTCTCCATGTTCTTGCTAAATAGGTCTGCTAAAGCCAAGTTACACTTCAGAGGGGCGTAGTATGACGACCACTCGTATTCCAAGCGGGCGCCGGTAGCCAGAGAGGCCGCCTTGAAACAGTTTAGCACCTTCTCCTTTAATTCATCAAGGTAGGACTCCAACTCTGCACGCACTAAAAAGGTCGCTGCAGTGTAGTCGGGAACAATATTAGCTGCTTCACCACCATGAGTTATGATGCCATGGATGCGAGCCCGCTCGTTGATATGCTGCCTTAGAGAATTGATCCCATTGAAGGCCTGGATAATTGCCTCCAGGGCATTGACCCCCCTTTCAGGAGAACCAGCAGCATGAGCCGCTTTGCCGAAGAACTGCACTTCAAGGCGTATACAGGCCAGGGCTCGCATGCTTGCCATATCCACCCCGTGAGGATGCGCCAGCATGGCAGCATCTATATCTTGAAAGGCACCCCTTTCCGCCATGAGTACCTTGCAACCATAGGACTCCTCAGCCGGAGTGCCGATAACCACAACGCTACCGCCCGCCGCATCGATGGCTTTGCGGGCGGCAACCGCCGCCCCGACCGCAGTGGTACCGATTATGTTATGACCGCAGGCATGTCATATCTTCGGCAGGGCATCATATTCTGCAAGAAGAGCAACAGTCGGTTTGCCTGAGCCGTAACTCCCCTTAAAAGCGGTCGCCAACTGGCAAATCCCTCTTTCAACATTAAAGCCCTTACTCTCCAGATACTCGGTCAGCCAAGATGCAGCCTTTACTTCCTCGAAAGCTACCTCAGGGTGTTGGTGAATCCTGAGGCTCAACTCAATGAGCTCCGACTGGTGGGCATCCACCTCACCAATCACCATCGCTTTCAGCTTTTCTATATCCAACGCTTACCTCCGGGGTTGCAAGAACGCTCTATCGATTATAAACGAAATCGGTAACTATTCACAGCCTCGTGAGAGGTTCTTGCGATTATACATCATATCTATCCTTCAGCATTCGAGAGACCTCTCCTAAGAAGGTGAAAGCTTTGCCCACATTCTTCTCTTCCATGCTCGTTGGCTGGCAGGCCTGCCCTTTTGCCTCCATGTCCTTAATACAACACCTCGCTGGCGCCACCAGTGCCTGTTCGGCAATCTGCTTCAGCGATATATCGTTATTCCGTGATACCACTTCCCAGTACTCCATGAGTCGCTTCGCCAGCTTTTCCGGTGTCTCCTTAGAAAGCATTGTCGACTCAGTAGGAACAATTCCCCACGAGATAACCCGACCGCTCTTGAGAAACTCGGCCACGGCGCTGGCATATTCTTTGGGCATAAACTCAATCTGATAGGCATCGAAGGATAAGATGTCAACCCCTAGCCCCAGCAAGTAAGGTAGGTTCACGTTGGGGCACAGATGCAGCCCCTTGGGGCCTTCCAAACCTTCTACAAAACTCCAGTAATCTTCCTTGGCCTGCACGTCATTGTACCCTGACAGTCCACTGAATACGAAGCCTAGACCTGGCTCATCCAGCCAGACAAAGGCATTTGGATTCTTTTCTCTAAGCTCGTGGTATTGGACGTTCACCTTCTTTTGAATAAAGTCGAACAAGAGAATCCTTACTTCATCGTTGTAGATAATCGGCTTGCGGTCCTCATCAAGCACGTTGAAGCCCAGGCTTACCGGACCGGTGACCTGCCCTCTAATGGCAGGATAACCTTGAAGGTCTCTGTCTAAAAATTTGTGATAGACCACTGAGTATTGCTGGCTTAAGGCGTAGGTTTCAGCCCGGTCCATCTTCTCGGAGTAGTCACCAAGCTCTTGCTGAAACCTGGCTGTATCGAAGATGAGCTTTTCGTTTTCAATGTCGACAGCTATTCCGGGGAAATTCTCCGATGCCTGGGCATACATATCTTCATAAAAGCTTATCCTGGGAAGCTGCGGCCAGAAAGGAATGTCCAAACTGAAGACAAGCTCAAGCGCTTCCTCAATATTGGTATGAGGCATGATAGCCATGGCTGTTGTCCTGCATCTTGCCTCTAATGCCATACTGAGTACCTAAGAAGATGATAGCAAGCAAGTGCTGGCAGTGCAACCTTGCGCTGAGCGGTGAAGCCAAGTCCGACTCGCAGGGTGGGTGCTGCCCCAGGGCGAACGGAATACTCAGTGAGGTATACAGGGGCCAACGTCGTTCGTGGTGAGCCTGGGCCGAAGTGTCGGCCTCGACCCATTAACAGCCCTTCGACAAGCTCAGGGGGAACGGGAATAAATCCTCCCGCCCCTAAGGGGAGGTCCGATTCATCGGACTCCGATCTGTCGGAGGAGTTAGAGGGAAGGGGAACTATACCATCACCCTCACTCTCTCCTTTACCTTCTCACTTCAAGGGAGAGGCGATGAGATTCTTCGTTACGCTAAGAATGACAAATGGTATGGCTACCCTTACAAAGACACCTAGATGAAGGAGACCAGAGGGGAAATACAATCTTGCGGGTGCATATCCGACCTGTCGGCCTCGGAGCAGAGCGACATCACAGAACGGCCGCACGGGTTAAAATGGCAGAGAAGATGGGCACAAAATGAGGTAATACTAGTCATATGTACCAATACACCTCTTTAATCAAATGAGGTAGAATGAACAACCGAAAGTATTCGTCGTTTTCAGGGACAAACCGTCACGTTTCTGCGGACGACATACAGGTTGACCTCATGATAGACAGGAAGATACTGGTGATATCGCTGTTCATAGCCGTTTTGCTAGTTGCCGTGGCCGTGGTTATCCTAGTTATAACCTGCGATAAAGCTGAAAAACCAGAGCTGGGTATTGATTCTATTCCGGTCTATTCGCGACCGGTCGCTTCCAATCAGCTTTCATAGCATGCTTGATTTTTCTACAACCTAATATTACTATCTCATTAACAGTAGATGCTGTGACCGTGGGCTATGAATCGCTTGTGTCGGGTAACCGCCATAAATGCTTGTGTATACCCGGTATTTAGACCAAACTGTAATAAATTCAGGAGGGAACACCAATGATCAAATGGAAAGCGTCTACCAAAATGGGCTATCTTGTAATCGCTGCCATAGTTACCATTCTACTAATGACCGGCTGTTCAACTGAGCAGACAACCAACGGGGAGACAGTAGACTACGACAAGAATGAACACTATGTTATGGCCGTCTTATGGTTCCAGACCGCGGCCGAAGCTCGAGCACTTTATTATCAAGCTTTTGACCTAGCCGAAATGAAGCTCGATGAGGCTCTTCAATCACAGACAAGTGGTGAAAATCTTGCTGTAATAGTTGACATTGATGAGACCGTCCTAGACAACAGCCCTTATTATGCCGAGCTAATCAAGACCGACCAAGAATATCCAGTCGGCTGGGCGGAATGGATAGACCTGGCGGAGGCTAAGCCACTTCCGGGAGCTAAAGATTTCCTAGACTACACTGCATCCTGTGGTGTTGAAGTTTTCTACGTGTCTAATCGTTTCGAATCTCAGAGAGACACGACAATAGAGAACCTTGCCAGCGCTGGATTTCCATACGCTGATGACGATCACCTATATCTAAGAGAAATGGAATCTAGTAAAGAAAGCAGAAGGCAGGCCATATCCGAGAATTACGAAATCATTATGTTGCTCGGTGACAACGTCAATGACTTTGCGGATGTATTTGATAAAAAGTTGGTACCAGATCGAGCCGCAGAGGTCGACTCCTTGAAAGACGAGTTTGGAAACAGGTTTATTGTACTACCTAATCCGATGTACGGGAGTTGGGAGAGCGCAGTGTATGAATACCAGGGAGCTCTTAGTTATGATGAAAAAGATTCCCTGCGAAAAGAAATGCTCGAAGGTTATCAGGAATAGAGCTCCAAGCATGATGCGATGAGGGCTGTTCTGAAACCTAGTCCCCCGGCAAGTGGCCGACCGCATACAGAGAGGCAAGTGAAGGCCTAACCCAAGTCTGCGGAGCTAAGGTATAGGACCACTAATTACAAGATACGCTCCAAAGTATTGACAGTCCCCTCCTGTCTGTGGTATCATTCCACACTGAGGGCCGAATGAATACCCAAGCCGGAAACCGCTATTGCTTCTATTTTTGGTATTGGTTTAGCACGCGTTCGCGCGCGCCGGGGAGGGTATTGAGCTAAAACTAAATAGCGAACAGCATTTAGAGCAACCAGAAAGCCCTCCCAGGCGGGAGGGCTTTCTACATATACACATCTTGGGGGTAATGACAATGAAGATCGATTTGGATCAGAATAGTGGGGCCGAAGAAGTAGTGTCTGCCAGGCTTGCTGATGGGAGAGTCCGCCAGTCACCGCGTAACTTGACTAGCCGCGAGTATAGGTCGGCAGGAACGATGGTGGACATCGACGGAGTCAAAGTGGGCCTGATCGAACTGGTGGTGATGGCCGGACCGTGCTCCGTTGAGAGCGCCGAGCAAATACTGCTCATCGCCCGCGAAGTCAATGCAGCGGGGGCTACCGTCCTCCGCGGCGGTGCCTTCAAGCCGAGACCGTCCCCTTACGATTTCCAGGGCCTGGGCAAAATCGGGCGGGAGCATTTGCGTGCCGCTTCGCGTGAGACGGGTCTCAAGGTTGTCACCGAGGTCGTTGACCCCCGGGAGGTTGAATTAGTTACCGAGTACGCCGATTGCCTGCAGATAGGCTCCCGAAACATGCATAACTACCCCCTCTTGTGTGAAGTGGGGAGGTCGTCCAAGCCAGCGCTACTCAAGCGCGGTTTGTCCGCCAGCTATAAGGAATTCTTGCTCGCGGCGGAGTATATTATGGCGCAAGGCAACGAGCAGGTGATATTATGCGAGCGTGGTATCAGGGGGCTGTCAAACGAGTTGCGCTTCACCCTGGACCTTAATGCAGTCCCTTACCTGAAACAGCGGACCCATCTGCCGGTCATCGTCGACCCCAGCCATGGCACTGGCAGCGCCCGTCTGGTGCCAGCGATGAGCCTGGCGGCGATCGCTTGCGGCGCCGACGGGATAATTGTAGAAACGCACTACTCGCCCGTGGATTCCATCAGCGATGCTGCCCAGACAATATCGACCGTTGAGTTTGCCGAGCTGATGAAGGACATTGCCGCGGTGGCCGAAGCCGTAGGACGGAAAGCTCATTCGCCCGTGGTAAGATGAGACGACGCCCCAAAGTGGTTTCAACCAGGTAGGGGCGTTCAATTGAACGCCCTACGGGAACGGCAATGTAGTTCTGCACAAGTCTCCCGATCGCCAGTAAGTGTCACCCATCCATGTAAATCGCACAACACTGCTGGCCAGGTCGTCCGACCCAGCCAGTCACTATCGTTGCTATCATAGCCTTGACCGAATGGGGTAAAATATACCATCTGACGGAGGAGGTGCACATATGCTCGGCGGAGTGGGCGACACCTTTCAGCAAGATACCAAGTACCATCGCGACCAGAGGGAGAAGGGGCTTTTCGAGCGGATTGCTGTCCCGGAACCGTACAAGGAGTATCCTGGCAGCAATAGAATAAAACTACCAATCCCTGGGTCCAAGTCAGTCCTGACCCTGGACGAGGTGCTGCGACGACGCAAGAGCATTCGGGTCTTTGCCAAGAAGCCGCTCAGCCTGGAGCAGATGTCATACCTGCTGTGGGCCTCAAACGGGATCCAGAGAATAGAGAATGGACATGAATTCCGCACCGTCCCATCGGCTGGTGCACTCTATCCCGTCGAGACCTATCTAGTTGTTCACAACGTAGAAGGGCTGGCGCCAGGTGTATACCACTATGCGATACGAGAGCATGCCCTGGAAGAGATCAAGGTTGGAGATTTCCGGCGCGAAATTACTCTGGCGGCACTGGGACAGAGAATCTGCGCTGATGCTGCCGTTGTGTTTGTCTGGACAGCCATTTTCAACCGGTCCAAATGCAAGTACCGCCAGCGCGCTTACAGATATGTCTATCTTGATGCCGGGCATATCGGACATAGCCTAGCGCTGTCGGCGGTCAGTCTTGGCTTGGGGAGTTGCCAGGTCGGCGCCCTGTTTGATGATGACGTTAACAGTATACTGGGCGTGGACGGCGTTGAGGAAAGCGTTGTCTACATGAGCGTGGTCGGACACCCCGCCGAGTGAACAGGGTAGGCTATCTACCCTAGCCCGGGGTGCCAACCCTACTATCGCTGGCGCTAACGAATCTTATGATCTCGGCGAAGTTGTTGATTCTTTCCAGGTTGGTTGTCTCCAGAAAGCCATCATAGGTAAGGTTAATCCAGGGCTTACCGTATGCAGCGCAGAACTTCTCCGATATGGCAGCTACAATTCCCCCGGGCATGCAGCCATGGGGCATCACCGATATGATGCCGGCAAACCGGGGGTTCTCCATCCATTCAACCCCGGTTCCTATGCTGAGTACCGCCTCGCTACCACACTTCGGGGAAAGATATTTGGCAGAGTACGACAGTATCTCCTTTGTTGAAGGCTCTCCCATGTGAGGCAAGCCCTCGAAGGCAGCGGCCACTGTCTCTTCATCGGTCTTTAGCAGGCGCTTCCGTATTAAACCAGAAATGACCTTCTTGACATTCCTGTCCCACACTCCATCCTCTATATTCCTGTGCTGGATGTACTTTATCCACTCCCCAACGGACGAGACGATAACTTCAAGCCCTGCCTTCTCACACTCTCTCACCAGATAGCTATTACTAAACTCGTTGGACCGCAAGAAGATCTCACCGTTAATCGCCACCAGGGGCCGCTTGGGCTTCTCAGGGTCAATCGCAGCGCCGAAAGCGGAAACCGCCTCCCTCAGGGCATCGCCGAAGTCCTCTCTCTTGCGCATGCGGTCGGCAACTCCGGCGGTGTATTCCTCGAACAGTTCGTCCGCAGTACCGGGCGTCCTCTCATAGGGGCGAGTACGCCAGAGAAGTCTTTGCAGATAATCAAAGGCAACTAAGCCGCGCCACGCCAGGCGCTCAAAGGCGGGACCAAGGCCCATGTCGCGATATGCATTGTTCGACACGGTGGTGCGCATCGGAAGGTCAAATCCCATCTCCCTCAGTATCCTGGCCTGCTCTACAACATACTTGCCAAAGCGGCACGGCCCGAAGGCGCTGGGCACGAATCCCTCGACATGCTTCAGGTCATCGCCTCCGTTTTCGTGGAAGAACCTCAAGAAATCGCCGAGGGTCACCCGGTACGGCAAGCACTCCGTTCCCCGAGTTACTTTGTTGCTATAGAGGAGGGACTGCTCATTTGAAGGGGGAAGCACGGAGGCCCTAACGCCGAAGGCTTCCATCGCCGCTGCGAATGCCTCGGCGCCGGGCGCCATCCTCGGTATCAGAATTGTTTTCTCTGAGGTCAAGGCCACCGGGGCCGAGCGGTAAGCGCTCTTGTCCCAGCCCTTGGCCTGGCCTGTGGAACGGGCAAAGGCCTTGATGGTATCGACGAAGGCCTCGAGGCGAGTAACGATGCCAGCCTCGGCAGCGTGCTCATCAATCTCCAGTTGACCCAGAGGCTTACCTCCCATGATGTCCTCAACAATGTTGATTATGAAGGAGTTGGGACCGCACCCAAAGTTGGTCAGCAGCAGCCCATATAGGGATGAGTCTCGCTCAGTTATGGCACTGCCGGCGATATGCTTGCTTTCGTAGAACCAGTATGGCCGGTCTGAGTATTCATAGACGTTTACCGAATCAAGCGGTAGAAAACTAAGAGGTATCGGAACCACGCCAAGCTGGGCAAGCTTTTCACTTATGCCGAGGTTCGCTCCCGAATCCTGCGACATATACGAGCGGGCAAGTATCACCACACCCAGCTGGTTATTGTCATGAATTTTCTGTAGTAGCCTCTCTCCCAGCTCCACTTCCGCCGCTTCAAATTCTCGTTGCGCCTTAATACCGGCAATGGCAGCCTTCCTCCCCTCTCTCCTGCTAAACCCCATCTGCACGGCGCAGTCGGCAAAGCTACTAATGGTCAGGGCGTCGCCCCTGCTGAAGTCGATCGTCGGCACTATCAGCGCCTTACCCAAGTCGAGAGCCTGACGTATGATATAGGGGGATGCCTGCACCAAGGGGCAGGTATACTTCTGGTTCTCATCCCCCTCTTTGACGCCCATGCGGATGGCACTGGGGTAGAGAATGAAGTCAACATCTTTGAGACTCTCCGCATGCCCGTGTAGCAGCTTAATAGGGAAACAACTGTCGGTATAGCTCAGCTCGACGGCCTGCTCCATGATTTGTTTGGTGGTCTTGCTGGAAAGGACAACATTTACCCCCAGCGCGTTGAGGAAAGCGATAAGCATTGGTGCGTAGTCATATACTATGAGCGCTCTAGGAATCCCGACGGTGGGTCCTGTGCCGTCCTTTTCCCGGTATTCCTTGAACAGCAGCTTCTCGCGCTCATCGAAAGCGGTCTCCATCTTTTCCCGGCTAATGGTGCTGTCAAACAGGTCGCACCTGCTGCCGTAGAAAGTGGGCTTCTCGCCGGGTATCTCCATTCGGCTTATGGTGCAATTCATGTCACATATCTTGCAGGTGAAGGTGGTAATCTTGGGATTGCTATCAATGACGTTTTGAAAACCTTTGAACTTCGAGTCCTTGCCACCCAGTTCCTCTTTCGCCAGAAGTGCCGCACCTATTGCGCCGCTGACCTCCTTATGTTCCGGCACTATTATAGTCTTTCCCTCAAGTGCCCGCTGAAACGCAGAGACAACGGCATCGTTATAGAATACCGCTCCGGTGAGTATTACCTTGTCACCCAGCTTTCTGTTGCCCAGAACCTTAGAGAGGTAGTTTGCCGCAATCGAGTTGGAGAGGCTGGCGGTTATCACTTCAATGGGCACGCCCTCCTGCTGGGCTGAAGCCACTGCCTGCCCCATAAAAGCGGCACACCTTGAACCCAGGTCGATAGTATGGGGCGCCTCAAATGCCAGGGTGGCAAACTCACCATCTTGAACATGAACGCCAAGCTGTTCGGCCAGCTCATCGATGAAGCTGCCTGTCCCAGCGGCGCATGCCTTATTCATCTGGTAATCGACAACAACACCGTTTCGCTTGATAACAAGCTTCGAGTCCTGGCCA
>JAUWOB010000095.1 GCA_030612345.1 Dehalococcoidia bacterium
GCATTAGCAGTAGCGGCATTCATATGGCAGAGATATGCCCGTCAGGCCTTCATCAAGGTGCGGCGCGCTATTGCCACCGTCAACGCCCAGCTTCAAGAAGGGATAGCCGGGGTGCGCGTAACCCAGAGCCTGACCAGGGAAGAAGTCAACTCCGAGCAATTCGAGAATGTAAATAGGGAGCATTACAGCGCCAATGTAAGGGCCGCCAGACTGCAGGCGGTCATGTGGCCTATGGTTGAAATACTGACTGGCCTCGGTACGGCCCTGGTTATCTACTTTGGCGGGCGCCAGGTGCTGGCGGGAGAGATGACTGCCGGCGTTCTGGTGGCCTTTATGCTCTATGTCCGGCGCTTCTTCGAGCCCGTACTGGAACTTACCATGGAGTATGTGGAGATCCAGCGGGCTATGGCATCCGGAGCCCGCATCTTTGAGTTGCTTGATGTGACACCTGAAATAAGGGATGTTCCTCAGGCGATTGAACTGCCCCCGGCAAAGGAGATCAAGTTCGAAGGAGTTAGCTTCGGCTATACGCCCGGCGTAGAGGTTCTCCACAACATAGACCTAACGCTCAACCCCGGAGAGACGGTGGCCATAGTAGGGCGGACCGGGGCAGGCAAGAGCAGCTTGGCTAATCTGATAACTCGCTTCTACGAAGTGGATAGGGGTGAGGTGACCGTCGACGGAAACAACGTGAACTCGGTTAGCCAGCAGTCACTGAGGCGTCAGATAGGTGTGGTAACTCAAGATCCCTTTCTCTTTTCCGGCAGCATAGAGGATAATATCAGGTACGGACGCCCGGAGGCCAGCCGCGAGGAAGTCATCGAGGCAGCCAAGAAGGCCCGGGCTCACGATTTCATCGCGCGTCTGCAGCGTGGCTACGAGACGCAGGTGGGCGAAAGGGGTGAAAACCTCAGTGCCGGAGAACGCCAGCTCGTCTGCCTGGCCCGGGCTATCCTGGCTAATCCACCCATCCTGGTACTTGACGAAGCCACCTCCAACGTGGATACCAATGCCGAACGTCTCATGCAGAAATCATTGCGCCGCCTGATGAAGGGTCGTACCTGCCTCATTATCGCCCACAGGCTCTCCACCGTGACCAATGCTGACCGCATCGTAGTCCTGGAGCAGGGAAGAATCGTTGAGATGGGCACTCACCGGGAACTCCTGGCCAAAAAGGGCCTCTACCACGACATGTTCGGGGCTCTAAGTGCACCGGACCTGTCAGCGCACGATGCCTGACGAAGATAGCGCGAGATAGCTGGTTTCGCCGTCTAGCTGTGCACTATGATCATGAAGGTCACTCCAACAGGGTTGTGGATTGATCCTCTTGCCTATGGCAGTGTAGTCTCCTTCGCCGCTGATTGTATCACAGCTTACTGCCATCACAGGTATTGAACGAGGACAATAGCTTGACTGTCACAACGGTGCATGTATATAATTTGAGGCAAAGACAGAAAAGGGACACTGGTTTTGGGCATTGTCCGGCAGCATGAATGGATCTCTTGCCCTGGAGGGTTTACGTCTGATCTCAGGGCGGCTAGATCTGGTTCCGGGCGGTTAGCTCAGCGGTTAGAGCGCTTGCTTCACACGCAAGAGGTCACTGGTTCAAATCCAGTATCGCCCACCATAGACTCTGACAAAAGGAGGTCAACAAATGGAAGAAGGTAGAGGCGGATTACTCAGCGCCGGGGGAATCTTAAGCATAATAGTGGGCGTGTTTCAGATTATCGTTGGTGGGATGATGCTGCTCTTGACAACGGGCAACATCATACCGTTTAGTGTGGCGCCTCTTTCGGGCCCGATCGGCCGTGACACTGCCTACGGTACGAGTATGGCCCCACTGTGGTGGATTATCATGGGAGGGGTTCTTATTGGCCTGGGCATAGTAGCTATAGCTGGTGGCGTCTCGGCCGTAAGGAGGAAGAGCTTTGGTCTGGCCTTAGCCGGCGCTATCTGTGCTCTTCCATCGGTCAGTTTCGGGATACTGGCAGTCATACTCGTGTCGCTCGGGAGGAGGGAGTTCTAGAAGGAGTATTACAAGCCGAAGTGGCGGAACGGCAGACGCGCTACGTTCAGGGCGTAGTGTCCTTAAGGACGTGAGGGTTCAAATCCCTCCTTCGGCACCCCTTACTGAGGATCTCTGGTTGGACGAGTTCCCCGAGGGTGTTGAGCGCCACGAGGTACTCTTCGTGTTCATATGCGCCTGTAGCTCAGCAGGATAGAGCGCAGCCCTGCGGAGGCTGAGGTCGCGGGTTCAAATCCCGCCAGGCGTACCACGGGCGGTTAGCTCAGTGGTGAGAGCGCCTGTCTTACACACAGGAGGTCACTGGTTCAAATCCAGTACCGCCCACTTCTCACCTAGCTTCAAAGTGTTCACAAAAGTTCACAACTAGCCTGCTAGAGAAGTTCATGGCTTCTCGTGCAGAGGGTAGTAGCAAGAGGACTATGGAATTCTACCGATACACACTCACCAACTTCGTTGGCTATCCGATGACTCCTGAAGGTCTTAGCTCATATTTGAAATCCCTTACCTGTGGCAATGGCAAAGCTAAGTTCTATCAGGCTCTAAGGACTCTGCTCTTGTGGCTATACCGCAATGGCCATATCCAGGACAAGGTCATTGATAGAATTCCTATGCCAAAGGTTCAAAGGAGGCTACTTCCTGCTGTGTCAAAGGAGCAGCTAGAAATCCTGATGAACCATTGCCATTGTGAACGAGATGGGGCCTTGCTTAGCTTCCTGTGGTATTCAGGCACAAGGCTCAGTGAAGCAGCCAATGTGAAGGCTCAGGACTGTGGTGGCGGACCACATAGGTAACACTGGGCTGCGCGCCTGAGTCACCTTCTCTCTGAACATGCTCTATGGGCGAACGACAGGCAGGAGATTGGTGCAGACAGCTGAAACAATACTCAGCTAAGCGGAAAGTCCAGCTTGCGCATCATATCTTGGTGTGGAACTACATAGCAGCGCGGGCTTGTGTTCCATTAGCTGCACCTTTTGGACAAATGTGACCTCGTGCAGGAGCCCGATGCTTACCACTGACAGGGATTGATGAAAGAATACGAATTGAGGTCACGGTAACCAGGCGGTGGTCGCATACAAATGTAAGTCCGCTCCGATAGTGAGGGCCTTGTGCTGTGCTTCGTTGATTTCTATATTCCTCATGAGATGTCTTATGCCTTCGTCATATTCGTCGTCTGTTAGAACCATCAACTGAGAAGTCGTGGTCTTGGCTAACCGACCGGTCTCAAGAGCCAAACGAGCAGACATCTGCAATGGCATATGAAGAGCTTCCACTGTGCTGGCGCTTACGAAACCGTACGCTGCCATCAAACTCCTGATTTGGCCTGTCGATGGGTATCTCTTCTTATCTATCTCGATCACTTGAGGAAAATAATCGTATATCCACCAGCAGTCCAAACCCGTATGAGGGTCCAGCCCAACGATCATGATGCCGCCGCCAGGATGGAGGATGCGATGTGCCTCCGTTAGGAATCTTCTCTGGTCAACCATATCGTGGAAGGCATTTATGCAGAATACGCGACCAAACAATGCCTGGCGGCAGGGTATTGCTTCTGCCCATGCCTGAACGAATGAAGGTTGGCGGGACTTGTGCTTGCCAGTCCGCAACATACTACTTGAGGGATCCAAACCCACGACATCGTATCCCTGTTTCGCAAGTTCTTGGAGCCAATGCCCGCTACCACAACCGACTTCGAGTATATGTCTACTCCCCTGCCCGAAACTCAGCAATAGCTGCAATACCGGACCGTAATCCCTCCGGTCATAGCGGCGATCGTATATCTCGGCAACAGCATCGTAATCGACTGATCTATTCACATCCGGCTATGGTACACCCTTTGTACGACTGCCACTTCCATCGTGTATTGGTCTCGTTGTCGGGGTGGCTACTGAACTTTGCGCTATCTTGTTGGATGACTTTCTACTATATTGTTAAGTCACATTCTGCAATTTCGTGACATCAGTCAGGGCTATTTACTCTCATTTTATAGAGGTTGATTAATCACTCGAGCTTCCAACCGAGTCTTGAGTATAAGGCTGTACCGGCAAGGAGAAGTGCGATAGAAAGAGCTATAGTAAGAGTTACCTGACCGGGAGTTAAAGGATTATACGCAACCATATTTGGTCCGGCCAGTAAGTGTACGATTGATGCCTGTGCTGATGAAACGGGATAGACTCGAGAGAATACTTGAAGTGGCGCCGGCAGAACCTCGTACGGAGCAAATAGGCCTGATATGGCAGATGTTATTACTGCAATGCCGACCCCTGTCATAATCGCGCCCTGAAGATTCTTAATCAATGTGCCGGCTATAAGCCCCACTCCGGCAGAGGCACAGATTACCAGAAAGACGAAGCCAATCGCCTGTAGAATCTCAATTCCAGTTCCTGTGAAACGTGCACCGACTGCGATACCAACTACTATAACCAGAGCTGCTGCCAGTAAAGAAAGTGTAATAACAGCAGAGATTCTACCAATGAAATCCTTGTAAGGTTTTATGGGCATTGATATGAGTTTGGAAAGTAAACCGTTCGCTCTATCGCCGGCAATACTGGCGGGAAGGTTGGACATTCCGGCTATCATCAGAGCGAAAACCATCATTGAAATAGCAATAGAACCCTTGATATAGGGAATCACTTCTTGAGGGGCGCTACCTGTAAATGAGAAGCTTCCAATAATTACCC
>JAUWOB010000098.1 GCA_030612345.1 Dehalococcoidia bacterium
CCGCGCTTTTCTCAATAATGCTGTGAGTAGAGTCATAGCCATCGAGGATGGCGGTGTTATCTTCTACCGAGGCAATTACGATGGCTACGTGCTGACCCGCGAGAGGGATATCCAGATACTGCAGGCAAGCGCCCGGCGACAGGAAGGTGAAATCAACCGCCAGATGCGCTTCATTGAGCGCTTCCGAGCCAAGAATACCAAGGCGTCGCAAGTGCAAAGCCGCATCAAGCACCTGGAAAGAATGGAGCGGATCACAATTCCCCGCTCAACAAGGAAGATACATTTCAACTTCGCAGAGCCTCCGCGGAGCGGTCGTGTCGTAATCGAACTTAAGCACGTGGCCAAGTCATACGAACAACATGTTGTATACCGGGACCTTAGCCTGACACTGGAACGCGGTGACCGGGCCGCCCTGGTTGGCATAAACGGGGCGGGCAAGACAACCCTCCTGCGCATGCTGGCAGGCGTACTGCCGTTTGAACACGGACAGCGCATAATCGGTCACAACGTAACTCTCGCATACTTCGCCCAGCACTACATAGAGTCTCTCAATCCTCACAACACGGTCATTGAAGAATTGCGGAGCGTAGCGCCGGATGAACCGGAGCAGCGCCTGCGTGGACTTCTGGGCGCATTTCTCTTCAGTGGCGATGATGTCAGCAAGCGTATATCGGTGCTCTCGGGCGGGGAAAAGACCCGCGTTGCCATTGCCCGGATGCTGACCAGGCCGGCTGGCTTTCTTCTTCTCGATGAGCCAACCAATCACCTGGATATACCATCACGTGAGATCCTGACCGACGCACTGGACGCTTACAAAGGGACCATGTGTTTCATCACACACGACCGTACGCTCATCCGGGAAATCGCCAACAAGATCATCGAAGTACGGGAGGGCCAAATAAGGGTTTTCCTTGGTGGTTACGACGATTATCTGTGGCAGAGTGTGGCTTCCCCTGTTGAAACAGGAATACTGGAAACCCCGCCCGGCCGCCGGGAGATGGGCTGGCAGCCAGACCGTCAGTCAACCACCATGAAGAAGCGCCAGCGCAAGGCATTGGAAGGCGACCTTCGGAATGAACACTACCGCGCCATCACGCCGGTCAATCAGCGCATAGCAGAAATAGAGCAGGAGGTGGCAGCGGCTGCAGCGCGAATTGGAGAAATCGAGGCCCTGATGACCGACCCTGCTCACTATGAAGACTCTCAAAACGTAATCGCTGTGAACTGCGAATATGCCAACCTGGGAGAAAGGGTGGCGAGACTCACTGCCGAATGGGATGGTCTAACTGCTGAGGTGGAGGGGCTGAAGCTGGAGTACCGCAGGGCACGCAAGGATCTGGCAGGATAACTGCCGGGCGAGCAGAACGTCCGTATTAACCCTTCGCTATCTTACCCCCACGAAGGATATACCGGAGTACCTGCTAGACGATCTTGGCAGATGGTATCCATGTGTAAGATAGCGAGGACTGTTTGACAGGATTTTGGAGATGTGGTAGCATGATAATGCTCCAAGTAATCAAGCAAGGACTTGGCAAGTGCGGAGCTAAGCGCCGAGTAGGTGGAAGCTGAAAGGTGCTGGGGGTAAAAAGCCCAGCGCAAGGTAAGCGGAAGCGGAAAGGAAGGTGGTGCAAAGCCAAGGACAGGGAGGTTACTTGGGGCGTTTTTGTTCGCGATTCTGACCTCTGTTGTGAGAGCTGTTAGGTATCTTTGCCAGGAGCGGTAGTTCAGGCGAATGGCTTGTCGTTGCCGCCGGAGAGCTCGTTGTTTGCCGGGCTATGATATGGATTTCGGCGCCATTCGGCATCTCAGGGGTCACGGAGAAAAGGAAGGGTGGATTCTCCAGGGAACTCTATGGTGGTACCTTGTCTTTGATTAGCTCGGGGTGGAGGATGCCAATGAAGGGCAGATTACGGTATTCTCCCTTGTAATCGAGGCCGTAGCCTACTACGAACTCGTCCGGGATCTCGAAGCCGACGTAATCGAGAGGAACATTCACCAGGCGACGCGCTCTCTTATCAAGCAGGGTACAAACGCGAAGACTGGCAGGATTATGAGCAGAGAGATGCCCGAGAATGTAATTCAGAGTCATGCCGGTGTCTACAATGTCTTCAACCATCAGTACGTGTTGTCCCGTTATGCTGGTGTCGAGGTCCCGGGTTATCTCCACTACCTGATCATCACGTCCATAGTATGAGATAGCCATGAAGTCCAGGGTAACCGGCAGTGAGAGATGCTGCATCAGGTCAGCCATGAAGCAGACAACGCCCTTCAGGATGCCTATTAGCATCAATCGCTGGCCCGCGTAGTCACCTGAAATGCGTCTGGCTAGGGTCCGTATCCTCCGCTGGATTTGGGCGTGGCTGTACAGAACCCGATCGACTCCTTCCACCTTGGCCTCCCCCAGAGGGCCATAACCATATTTAGCCAGCAGTTTGAAGAAATCGCTCTTGGTCAGAAGCCTGACATTGACCTCGGGGTGGAGCTCTCTGAGTCGACGCAGCTTGCGATTCTTCTCCGTCAGCAGGTTCTGTTTCAGCGTAGTGAGCTCAACATAAAGGTCTAGCTCGGGTAGATAGAAATCGGGGGTGAACATCTCTGCCAGCTTATCGCCTTCCCACCTCAGGGGGAAGGAACGAGGCTCGTATAACCAGTCAATACAGTAGAAGTCCAGTAGTTTGGCTAAATCCTCCTCGCTGGAATGAGCGAAACTGGTCGGCCTCAGCGTAGTAGTCGGTACCGGAGAGACTTGAGATGATTTTCTTCGTTTCTCACCTGCTTTGTAGTCCCGTTCAAGCAGTTGATGAAGCTCCGCTCTCTCAAAGATGACGGCGCATATATCAGCAACACTGAGGAGGAAGCTTCTATCAGCTTCGGAGAATTGGCGAGGCTCACGAGTGTAGATTCGAATTTCCCCGATGGCCTCCCCTTTCCTGAGTACAGGAACCCCGAGTATTGAAGATATTCGCTGCGCCAGTGCCGTTTGGGGATGCTGGACCCTTTCATCTGTGGCAGCATCGGCAATATATACGACTTTCCCATCGAGGATATCGGGAAGGCTCTTACGGGCATCAAGAGGGCCTTTCTTCAGGTAAAGGTCGCTCAAACCATATGTGCCTACAGTGATCAAGTATTCCCTTTGGGAGTTGAGCCACAAAATGCGGCAGCCGTTTGCCTGCATTGCCCTGGCGGCGCTCTTAGCTATCGAATTGCAGATCTTCCTGAGGCCAAAGGCTGAATTGGCAACCCTGGTTATCCGCTTAAGAGCGGAATAGTAACTACCTCTCGACCTACCCACTTTTCTTACACTCTACCCGCATTTGGTGAAGCCACAGGCGAGGCAAATATTGCATCCCTCCTGGTAGATGAGAGGGCCGCCACAATCGGGGCATTGCCCGGCCCAGCTCTTGACCATCTCGGGATTCTTCGCAGACACGCCTGGATTGTCAGCGCTCTTCTCTCTGATATACTTCTCCAACACGCTGGCAATGGCGTCGGCACAGGACAGGACAGCACGTCCCTGCTCCCAGGCAATAGAAGGACATCTAATGCCACGCAGATGCTTGACAATGGACTCAATGTCTATTCCAGACCTCAGTGCCAGCGACGTAAGGCGGCTGATTGCCTCCAGCTGCGCTGCGGCGCACCCTCCAGCCTTTCCTAAGGCGGAGAAAACCTCTGATATTCCTCTGCTATCGAAATTTACCGTCACATAAATATAGCCACACCCGGTGTTCACCCTCTCAGTTACACCCCTGGTGACTTTGGGCCTTTTCCTGGGGGCTAGCTTTCCTTCGGCCTTCTTCTCGCCCTCACCAACAGTGAGAACCTGACTCGCCCGGCTCCTATCGCGGTAGATGGTTATCCCCTTCAACCCTTCCTGGTAAGCCAGCATATACACCTTGGCCACATCCTCGGGAGTCGCCTCATAAGGGAAGTTGACCGTCTTGGACACTGCGCTGTCGGTAAATCTCTGGAATGCCGCCTGCATCTTGACGTGCCACTCGGGAGATATGTCATGGGCGGTGACAAAGACCTTCCTTGTCTCTTCAGGAACCCGTTCCAGGTCTTTTAACCTCTTCCCTTCAGCTAGCTGCTTCATAAGGTCGGGAGAGTAGAACACTCCCTTCTTGGCGGCCTCCTCAAAATAGGGGTTCACCTCCACAAACTCCTCGCCTTCCAGGATATGACGTACATAGCTTAAGGCGAATAATGGTTCAATGCCGCTCGAACAATTGGCGATTATGCTCAGGCTGCCGGTGGGCGCAATGGTAGTCCGCGAGGCATTTCGAAAGCGGGGACCGTTGGGCACGTCATAAATGCTTCCTTCGAAGGCCGGGAAAACTCCCCTCTCTTGAGCCAGCTCTGTCGAAGCTTTGTCGGCTTCTTCGGATATGAAACGGGCAATGTCCTCGGCCGCAACAAGGCCTTGTTCGCTATCATAGGAGATACCGAGCTGAATCAGCATGTCAGCAAAGCCCATC
>JAUWOB010000081.1 GCA_030612345.1 Dehalococcoidia bacterium
TATTACCTTTGGCAGACCGTCCAGGATTACTGCCAAGACGTTTCTGGGACGCGGTGGCGTCATCAACATAGAGCGAGAATCGCAGCTTAGCGGTCCGATTCACAGCAAAGGGGTTATGATTCTCAGCGGCTATCTGGGATCGAGGTATGCCCAGGACAGGCCATTGTCCTTGTCCGCCAGCCTGTGTTTCGAGCAATCTTACGAGGGTGTGGAAGGGGACAGTGCCTCCTCTAGCGAGCTATATGCCATTCTCTCCAGCCTTGCAGACCTCCCGCTAAAGCAGGGTGTAGCTGTGACCGGATCGGTCAACCAGACGGGAGAGATTCAGCCGATAGGCGGCGTCAACCAGAAGATAGAAGGCTTCTTCAAGGTATGCCAGGCTAAAGGACTCAACGGCGACCAGGGGGTGCTTATACCGCATCAGAATCTGAGAAATCTCATGCTGCGCGAGGAAGTGGTTGAGGCGGTCAGGCAGGGCCAGTTTCATATTTACTCGGCCAGGACCATCGATGAGGGCATTGAAATACTGACGGGCGTGCCCGCAGGTGAGAGACAGGAGGATGGCACCTATCCTGAGCACACGGTTAACTATCTCGTCGACAAGCGCCTGGAGGAGATGGCGAGACGCCTCAAGAGCTTCTACGCTCACGAAAGGAAGGAAGGCAGATAGCATAGATGCTCTTCTCTATATGTCCGGGGTGAGCCTCATACAAGACCTGCACAAGCAGCTCCTCTATTATACGAGCATATGCGGCTGCATGCTGTTCAGGCAGCCATCAGGCAGCATCCTTGAGGTTACTGAGCACCGCAGGTATTAGCTCGGTGATAGCGGGATGAATATGCATGCTCGTTTGTATCCAGTCGATGCCGCCGCCAGACGTCATGGCATTTACCACTTCCTGAATCAGAATAGGCGCATAGGGGCCGATGATGTGAAACCCCAGCATCTTCCCGCTATTCGCCTCCACAACCGCTTTGGCAAAGCCGTCTTTCTCCAGCATGGCCTCGCCCTGGGCCACGTCGAAGTACCGGGCCTTGCCGACCATGACCTTGTGTGCTTTTCTGGCAGCTTCCTCGGTCAACCCTACAGATGCGATCTGGGGGTGTGAATAGACGGCATGGGGAGCAGCGCTGTAGGCCATCGCTATCTTGCTGCCAGGGATGGCTTTATAGGCGGCCAGCGACGCTTCCGCGTTGGCTACATGGGTGAACATCTGCTGACCGTTGCTATCGCCCACGGCAAATATGTTCTTCCTTGTAGTCTCAAGGTACTCGTTGACCCTGATGAAACCTCTCTGGTCAACCTCAACGCCCGTGTTATCCAATGCCAGTGTGTCGGCATTGGACCTTCGTCCCACCGCTACCAGAATCCTCTGCGCCGCGACTTCTCTTTTCCTGCCTGTCTTTACATCATTGGCTGTGACGGTAACTCCACCAACGTTCGCCTTGAATTCCTCAGCCTGGACACGGGTATGAATATCCATGCGCCGGCTTAATTGCTTCTTCAAAAGCTCGGATATCTCCGGCTCCTCGGCCAGAATGAGCCGGTCAGCCATCTCCAGCATGGTTACCTTGACGCCCATGGCAGCCAGGAAATGGCCGTACTCAACCGCAATATAGCCGCCCCCTATGATGATGATGCTCTCGGGCCTTTCTTTTAGCTGTAATACAGTCTCATTGGTGAGATAATCCACGCCTTCCAACCCCTTGATGGGCGGTACGAAGGGACGTGAGCCGGAGGCAATGAAAATCTTATCACTCTTGATCTTCTCGCCGTTGACCTCAAGGGTATAATCGGCTATGAACCGCCCCACCCCTTCATAGAAGTCCAGGTCCTTCGTCTCAGCCATGCCCCGTTTCATGTGTTCCTGGTTTTCGCGTACCGACTTCCTCATGCGCTCCATAATGGAGTCGAAGTCGATGCTTCTTATCCCGGCCTCAATGCCCAATTCGCTGGCTTCCTGTATCTCGGCAATTCTGTCGGCCGCGAATATGAGCATCTTTGACGGGATGCAACCCGTGTTGGCGCATGTGCCTCCCAGCGGACCTTTGTCGACCAGCGCCACACTTAAGCCGTTGCCTAATGCTTCGTCGACAATATTCATCCCGCACCCTGAACCGATGATAATAAAATCATATTTCTTCATGTCTTGACCTCCGCCTACCTGACGTTTCGGTTCGGCGCGAAGTTGCGCCCTTCTCTCACTGGCACCCGCTTCTGCAAAGCCTGTCCAATGGCACAGGCCTGCAAGTCTTAATATCTCGGAAGTCCAATACTGGCAAAGTGTCAGGGCTGCTTCTACCTTGATTCACGCCACAACATGAGCGCCAAGCCAGATCCGAAACAAGAAAAGCCCCGAGTAACCTTACTTCCCTGCCGGCTATCGTCCGGCTTGGCTTCCCGCTTACCCTGTGCTGGCTCTCACCCGCACCTTTCAGCTTGCACCAAACCCAACTCTCATGCCAGATCCCCGCTTGGCTACTCGGGGCAATATTAACTATAACACACTCGTGACCCGTTTGTCAAATTTCCCCTACGGTATGTTGGATTATTCAGATGTTATACAATAAGAGGAACGAGGGGCATCGACAGGTTAAGTGAGGAGTACAGTCTTGCAGGGCAGCCTCTTTCAGGGCAGAAGCGACATCGAGACACGGGTGATTTCGCGCCGGCACGATTTCGAGTCCCTTTTTGACGGCTTCACAAGAATGCGCGGCATCGCCTATGTAGTCTCTTCCGACCTCCTGCGAGAGTTCTTCGAAAAGCGCGGCTACCAGGAAATCGAGATAGTCGTGGGCGAGGATTTGACGGAGCCCGCCCTGCGGCAGGAGCTTCAGGACAAACCGCTGGAAATGTTGGAACTGCTGGCTGCACGTGTGCAGGCCGGCTCCCTGCGCATATTGGTCCCGCGGCGTAGTATACATACGAAACTATATATACTGGAAAACCCTGACGCTACGCGAGTAATACAAACCTCCGCTAACCTTACCGAGACAGCCCGCAAGGCCGCGCAGGTGAATTACGCGTGGTACACTGACCTTCCCTCCCGTCACGAGTTCATCGACAAGGTATTACAGGACTACCGTTCGCACACTAAGAACTGCACGCTGTTCATGGACGACCTGACCAAGCTGCTTAAGGAACATCATGGCGATTCTAAGCGGGAGTTGATTGAGGTCTGGCTGAAGGGAGAAGCTGTGTTTGCCTCTGACTTGGAAACGGCAAAGGTGTTCCGGGAGATGTCGATTCAGTCCCTGTTGGTACCGAGCTCGGCTGAAGCCAGTGTCGTCACCGTGAAGCTGCCGGAGGCACCGGCCGCGAGGAAAGAACTCGAACGCTTTCTGAAGCCTCTGTCTCCCTCTGTAGCGGGCAATCAGACTACACTGCGAGCCTCGGCGTTCATCAACCATGTGCATGTCACCTATGGGATACCTTTGATGCGCCTTGACCCGGAAAGATGTGAACTCCGGCTCGGACTAAAGGGCGCCATAGTCCACCTATCCCAACCACCGGCGGATAGACCGACAGTCAACAGAGCACTTGAGCACCTGGAAGACTACATACAGACGGTGGACCTGGCGAAGAGCCCTGACCCCAAGTTTGCCAAAGCCAGTATGTTCGAGGCGCTGCTTTACGTTTTCTTCTCACCATTTGCCAGCGAGTACATGAGGAGAAGACGTCTGGCCTACGGCCAGGCAGACCCGAAAGGTCCTCGATTTCTGTATGTGTATGGACCATCGCAGAATGGTAAGACAACTTTCTTCCGCTTCGCTTTGAAATTGCTTACAGGCCAGGACATGGAGGCTTTGCGTAGGGAAGAGTTCACCCGCAGAAAGATAAAGGGTGCCGCCGTCATAGGCACCGTTTTCCCTCTTGCCTTTGATGACGTGGAGCTTTCCGGTAAGCCGTGGGCAGCCGACGTGATCAAGTCATACTGGGAAACCTGGTGGACAGCAACCTCGGACATGCCGCAAATACTAATGTCCTCAAATGAACCACGGCTTCGGGACTGGGCCAGATCGCGCGTGAAGAGGATCGATTTCGATGTTCATTTTGCCTCGACCGGAGAAGAGAAGAGAAAACTCAAGAGCATCCTGGAATTCGATAATCACATATTCCGCTGGTTCTCCAACCTGTACCTGCAACACCTTGCAGCAGAGGAGGAATTCAGCGATGATGAGCTTTTCATTGCCCGTGCTGTAATGCGTATCCTCTACGAACATGCTGGCAGAAAGCAGCCCGACTTCTTTTTGAATCAGCCCGTTGAGAATCAGTATGACCTCGGCAAGAAGAGATGGATAGACCTCCTTTATGGACGGCGTGAGGCCAGGATCTCACGAGAAAAGGAAAGGCTGCTGGTACGTTTTCCGGATCAGATGCAGTTCTGGGAAATCCGCCGCTTCGAGGGATATCTGCCCCCGGAGGTAAAAGCCCGCCAGGAAGGCCACACCATTATCATCGAGACGCCCGATGACTTCGACGCATGGTGTCCAGCTCCCGATCGCAGATTCCGTCCATGGCGTTGGAGGCGGTCATGATCAGCGAGCACGTCGCGCCGACCGGCGTGAAATGCTTTGTAGTGCCTCTGGGCAACCTGGCACGGTGAGCAAAAACGCCCTGCCCGGATCGGGGGGTTATCTCTTCGGTCGCCTGCTGCGAGCCGACATCAGGCTCGGGTATTACCGGGAGTGCTCGGCCTTTTCTCTTTCGCGCAGCACTCTACGGAGCAACTTGCCCACGGGCGTTTTCGGTATTTCTTCGATGAATTCCACGTCCCGTATGCGCTTGTACGGAGAGATTCTCTCAGCGCAGAACTCGATAAGCTCACCGGCTGTAACGGCGGAGCCTGCTTTGAGCACCACGTAGGCCTTGGGCACTTCGCCAGCCAGCGCATCCGGTTTGCCCACCACTGCACACTCCATGACGGCAGAGTGTTCATAGAGAACAGCCTCTACCTCGGCCGGAGCAATGGTATAGCCCTTGTACTTGATGGTTTCCTTCTTTCTGTCCAGAACACGAAAGTAGCCGGCCTCATCCATAAGGGCCAGATCGCCTGTGTAGAGCCAGCCGTTGCGCAGTGCCTCACGGCTATCATCAGGACGGTTAAGATAACCCTTCATCACCTGCGGCCCCCTGACTATCAGTTCTCCCAGTTGCCCCGCCGGCAGCTCCACCTCACCGGATTCCTCGTCAACAATGCGAGCTTCAGTATCAAT
>JAUWOB010000022.1 GCA_030612345.1 Dehalococcoidia bacterium
TATCAGCGGCAGTCATCGGGCCCTGCAAAGGGTCACGCACTGATACGGGTGTTACTCGGCTTTGTGCGTTACCTTTGCTTGAAACCCACAGATGAGTGGGCATAGGCAGCTGTAAAGTGTTTGCCGCCTGAGTACGTCTTGTCTTTCCGGTAGTGGTCTCGGAAAGAAAGACAGGGGCGTCCTCTTCCAGGGATTGTGGGTCTGGGGTCGTGCGCCTCCATGGGTCAGAATCAGGACACTCCGGCAAATGCCAGTGGCCTCTCGCCGAAGATGGTCCGGCTTCCTCAGTAACGATACACGGTTCGATGTCTTCGCTCCCGAAGACACGTGTTCCAGTGGGTGAACTTCAAGCTTTGCGTCTATTCTACCACTGGCTGCCCTCGGAGAGGCTTCTTTCTGTTCCTGAATTCTGGGCAGAGGCCCACTATCGTCTCGTCCTGGACGCTTGCCTCATCTCAGTTTCACGCGCATTATCTAAGGTCCACGGCGATACTCCATATATAGAACGAGAGGGAGAAGGGTTAATCGAGGATTTTACATAATGCTCGAGACGCGACTTTCGTGTCTGTGTTCAAACCCGCGCGCCCCTATCTTTTTCAAGCTTTTCCTTTCCCTGTCGCCTTGCCACACTGCAAATAGACTTTAAATCCGTTCTCAATTGGGTTAAACTCTAGCCAGCATGGCTCAGAAGTACTGTCCCCGGGAAATCGAGAGAAAATGGCAGGACAGGTGGGCGGCTGAGCATCTCTACGAGGTCAGGGATGATGATAGCCGCCCCAAGTTTTATGCCCTGACCATGTTCCCCTACACTTCGGGGGACCTTCACATTGGTCATTGGTACGCGATGGCGCCCTCAGATGTTTATGCCAGATTTAAGCGGATGCAGGGCTACAATACACTTCATCCTATGGGCTTTGATGCCTTTGGGTTACCGGCAGAAAACGCCGCCATCAGTCACGGAATCCACCCTTATCAGTGGACCATGAGGAACATAGAGAACATGCGCCGGCAACTAAAGCGCATAGGGGCCATATATGACTGGAGTCGAGAGGGGGGTACCTGCCTGCCGGATTACTATAAGTGGACCCAGTGGTTTTTTCTTAAGCTATATCAGGCTGGTCTGGCCTATCGGGCTAAGGCTCCTGTCAACTGGTGTTCTGAATGTCAGACGGTGTTGGCTAATGAGCAGGTGATAGAGGATGGTCTCTGTGAAAGGTGCGACACGCCAGTGACAAAGAAAGAGCTGGAGCAATGGTTCTTCAGGATTACCAAGTATGCCGAGGAACTCCTCCGTTATAGCCGTGTGGACTGGCCAGAACACATAAAGATCATGCAGACAAACTGGATAGGAAAGAGCAAGGGCGCTGAGGTCTCATTCTGGCTGGAGCATGAGGGCGTAGATCAGAAAGAGGTAAGGGTGTTTACCACTCGCCCCGACACCATTCTCGGCGTAACCTTCTTCATTTTGGCGCCAGAGCATCCTTTAGTTTGTCAGTTGACTGTCCCGGCACGCAAAGCTGAGGTGGACGAATACGTTGCCTGGTGTCGGCGGCAGACCGAGTATGAACGGGTGGCACTAGGCAGGGAGAAGACCGGGGTCTTTCTGGGAAGCTACGTTGTCAATCCTCTCAGCGGTGAACGCGTGCCCATCTGGATAGCTGATTATGTGCTACCAAGCTATGGCACCGGAGCGATAATGGGAGTCCCTGCACATGATGGACGTGATCTGGAGTTTGCCAGGAAGTTCAACCTGCCGGTGCGTGTCGTTATCGCTCCTGTGGACTGGTCAGGCCCCGAGCTGACGGAGGCATATGCCGGGTCAGGTACGATGGTCAACTCCGGCGAGTTTAACGGTCTGCCCAGCGAGCAGGGATCTGAGGCTATCTGTGCACTATTGGAGGAGAAGGGGTGGGGTAAGCGAGCGGTTACTTACCACCTTCGTGATTGGCTCGTCTCCAGACAGAGGTATTGGGGTGCCCCCATACCCATAATCCATTGCGACAAGTGTGGCATGGTGCCTGTGCCTGAGGAGGATCTGCCTGTTCTGCTTCCTGCAGATGCCGAATTCAGACCTACGGGGGAGTCTCCTCTGAAATACTGCCAGTCATTCGTCAATAGCGCCTGTCCCAGATGTGGCGGATCAGCGCGAAGAGAAACTGACACCATGGACACATTCGTATGTTCTTCATGGTATTTCTTGAGGTACACCAGCCCAGGGACTAAGGATGCTCCTTTCGATGCCGCGAAAATGAGGTCGTGGTTGCCTGTCGATCTGTACAGCGGGGGTGCTGAGCATGCGGTTATGCATCTTCTGTATGCTCGTTTCTTCACCAAGGCACTGAGGGACATGGGCCTGGTGGACTTTGATGAGCCGTTTAGTCGTCTAGTCAACCAGGGGACGATAATCTACCACAGCGATAAGATGAGCAAATCTAGAGGCAACGTAGTTGCCCCTGACGAATACGTGGCTGAATTAGGTGCTGACGCGGTTCGCGGGTATCTCATGTTCATCGGCCCCTGGGAGCTGGGAGGAGAGTGGAACGATAGAGGCATTGTAGGCGTTAGCCGCTGGCTTAATCGGGTGTGGAGCCTCATAACCACAGATTATGCTGGCCGTGCTGTCGATCCTGAAGCTGACAAGGAGCTGCTTCACTTACTCCATAAGACAATAAAGAAGGTGACCATCGATCTTGAGAATTTCCGCTTCAACACCATGCTGGCCAGCCTCATGGAATTCACGAATTATCTGTCTCGAGTCAGGGAGAGGGGGGTGGTAGCGGATCCGTTATGGCACGAGACTATTAGATGTCTTCTGCTTCTGATCGCGCCCGCAGCTCCGCATCTTGCTGAGGAGTTGTGGACGACGAGGGGGCATCCCTATAGTATTCACAACCAGCTATGGCCTGAGTATGACGAAGAAATGGCCAGCGAGGAAGAGATCACGCTGGCCATTCAGGTGAACGGCAAGCTTCGGGATAAGGTGCTTGTGCCGGCTTCGATAAGTGAAACGGAGGCCAAGGATCTGGCCTTGGGAAGAGATCGGGTGAAGGCCTATATTGACGGCAAGAAGCTCAATCGGGTGATCTATGTCCCTAAGCGAGTGGTGAACATTGTGGTAGCGCCCCTGTGATCGGGGTGCTAGAATCGACAAGAGCCAAGGAGGAAACAATGAAGATAGCATTTATCGGTGGTGGGGCTATGGGGGAAGCGATGATCAGAGGTATTTTGGGCAAAGGGGTAGCCGCGCCGAAGGACTTGGTGGTTAGCGACGTCAGCCAGGTGCGGCGCGAATTGTTAAGCAAGGAATATGGGATTAGGACTCTAGCTGACAACAAAGGGGCTACGAAGGGTGCCGACCTGGTTGTCCTGGCGGTGAAGCCTCAAAACCTGCCTCCGGTAGCCGAAGAGATAAAGCACCCGCCACCGGAACAGCTAGTGGTGTCCATACTAGCCGGAGGTACTCTATCAAAGCTGTGTCAGGCCCTAGATCACTCCTCCGTGGTTCGTGCTGCGCCCAATATGCCGGCGCAAATCGGCCAGGGCATAACTGTCTGGACAGCAACCGCTGAGACCAGCGATAGGCAAAGAGAGTTAGCTCGGAGTATACTGAGTGCCGTGGGTAGAGAGATCTATGTTGCTGAGGAGAAATATCTTGATATGGCCACTGCGCTGGGCGGAAGCGGTCCAGCTTACGTTTTTCTCTTCATTGAGGCATTCATTGATGCTGGTGTACACATTGGCTTGCCTCGCGATATGGCTCAGGAAGTGGTGATACAGACCATACTGGGCTCTACCTCTACTATTGAGAAGATGGGCAAGCATCCTGCTGTTCTAAGAAACATGGTTACGTCGCCAGGGGGGACTACCACCGAGGCTCTGGCTCAGTTGGAGAAGGGCGCGTTCCGCTCTCTTCTTCTTGAGGCTGTGGCTGCTGCGCATAGTAAGGCTCAGCGCCTCTGAGAGTTGTGTAGAGATGGATTCGTCTTTTGAATACCGTGATTGCCCTAGCTGTGGACAGGACGATTTTAAGGTCCTCTTCGAGTCCAATATGAGGCCGTACGATTTCAATGTATCTTACGACTACAAAATGGAAAGATATGATTCTCAGGAAGCAGCGGAGGGTTATCTGGTACCCGGCAAGGAATGGGGCAGGCATGTCAAGTGTAAGAACTGCGGCCTAGTTTATATGAATCCGATAGAGCAAGTACTCAGGACTAACGAGTATTACTCCAAAGCCAAGAATAACCATGCTCCTACCGTACGAGAGAGCTATCTGAGAACTGCTGAATCACAAGTACACTTGATTGAGAAATACGCTAAAGGCACGCGCCTCTTGGACATAGGTTGCGCCCAGGGTTTCTTTCTGTCTTGCGCCTCTAAGGCCGGCTATGCAGTCAAGGGAGTGGAATTATCGCAGGATGCGGCAGAGTACGCGAGAAAGGAATTTGGCCTGGATGTAGAGGTGAAGCCCTTTGAGGAACTGGAGTTTCCTGCGGATCATTTTGACATAGTGACATTATGGCAGACTCTTGAACACATGTCGTATCCACTCATGATGCTGGAGGAGGTTCACAGGATACTCAAGCCTGGAGGGCTCGTGGCAGTATCAACTCCAAACATAGAAGCGATACCGGCCAAAATTCTGGGGAAGAGGTGGTGGGATATAAAGCGGCTTCACGTCAACCAGTTCAGCACGACAACTCTTGCCGACATCCTGCGGAACAGCGGATTCAGGGATGTATCACCTGCCTCTTATAGAGGGTTTGTGAGCCTGTCCATATTGGTGACAATGCTGTTAAAATACCTTGATATCTATAAAGGATCAACGGCCTTGCTCAACTCCGGCTCGCCCGTGGGCAAGATCATGGACAAGATGATGTTGGCATATCGCTCAAGGATTAACCACTGTGTGGTTCTCGGCTTCAAGTAGCTAGGTGAGGTTATTACCAGAGAATGGCGCATATTTCTCTATTGCAGGCGGTTAGACTTGTCAAGAGCGAGATATACAACCATATCACTGATCGGCCTATGGTAGTCTCTTACGAGGTAACGCTTTCCTGCAACTGCAATTGCCGTCACTGTGATCTGGGAGGGCCGGTGAAGGATGAGAAGCAAGTCACACCAGAAGAATATAGAGGCCTCACGCGAGACTTGAGGCCGCTGGCAGCGCAGATCTCCGGCGGCGAGCCACTGCTACGCAAGGACCTGGCAGCCATTGTCAAGGCGATTAGGCAGGCCGGAACGCAGTACGTGATACTTGTCACCAATGGGGTGCTGCTAGATGAGAGCACATATCTACGGTTGCGCGAAGCTGGGGTGAGTCAGTTTTCGGTATCACTTGATTTCCCCGACGAGCGACATGACGACTTTCGGCGGCATGCAGGTCTATATAGGCGTTTGGAGCAAAGACTGCCTGGGCTGGCAAAGCTTGGGTTTCGGGATATTATCTTGAACACAGCTATAACTAAAGCCAATCTGACGGAGATATTGCCTCTGGCAAGAAAGGCCGCTGAGTGGGACGTAGATATATCATATAGTGCCTATACTCCCCTGCGAACCGGGAATGGCGATTATTGCCTCAACAATGAACAGGACTTGACAGCCTTAAGGCAGGCCGTTGATGAACTCACGAAGCTTAAGAAGCACGATATTCGTCTGGCTAACCCGGGACTCACGCTCCGGGACACCTTGAGATTCTTCGAACAAGGATACATGCCGAATTGTAAGGCAGGCATAAGATTTCTTGTTGTAATGCCCGACGGAAGCCTTGTGCCCTGTTCACTGCACCGTGACAAATACACTAATCGCAAGCAGATGGTGGAAGAGTTCTCCCGAACCAACCGATGCGGCAGTTGTTACGTTTCTATAAGATCCTACAGCGAGATGTCACTTCTCACCCACGCAAAGAATCTCCCTAAGTACGTGAAGCAGATGGTTCTTCACTAGCGGATATTTATTACCCGCTCACCGTAATCGTATCTAATAGTGAGCAGCCCTCAGGCACAAGACGGTTGATTGGGCCTTGAATACGATCAGGCCGAACTCGTTACTAAGCGAAAATTCCTCACTGGAGTGGTGGTCAAGCCCTGTCCTAGGTGGTAGTCGGGGTCTGACCGGGGTGTAGGTTGCGCCACTTCTCTAAGGATTGCTCCCGTGTTTCCTTGTGATCAGGGTCAGGAACGCAGCAATCCACCGGGCAAACGTCAGCGCATTTCTGTGTCGCGAACCAGCCGACACACTCGGTGCATTTGTCGGGGTCAATGATGCAAAGCTCCTCTCCCTCCCTTATGGCCTCATTCTTACATTCTGGTTCACAGGCTCCGCAGCTAATGCACTCGTCAGTGATCTTGTATGCCATCTTTCTATTACCTCCTTAGGTTCTAAGGCCCAATTTTACATTTTGCCCTTGCCAATGGCAAGTTCGCCGGGCATGGAGAACTTCTCCTTCAGAGCTAGTGCGACGTGGTCGGGGACCATGCCTTCGAGACAGCCCCCCAACTTGGCCACTTCCTTTATCAGCGTAGAACTGAGAAACTGATACTGAGAGCTGGTCATGAGGCAAAGCAGCTCAATGTCCGGCGCCAGCTTTCTGTTCATCAGCGCCATTTCAAACTCACGTTCGAAGTCGGAATTCGCTCGCAGACCTCGAATCATAAGCCTACCTCCAATTTGCCGTATGAAGTCCACGGTTAGCCCTTTGAAAGCTTTGGCCTGGACATTGGGCAACCCGGTTATCGCCTCTTGTACTAACCTGACCCTCTGCTCCAGCGGGAAAAGCGGCTGTTTGGCAGAGTTCTCATAGATACCGACAGTCAACTCGTCGACCAGCGATGCTGCCCGTTCAACAATGTCCATGTGTCCGCAGGTCAGCGGGTCGAAGGTACCTGGATAGACTGCTACTACCATAGCTAAACCTCCTTTTGGTATATAGAGATGAAAGTGTCGCCGTAGCGACGCTGCTTCACCAGACGAAGACCGTCATAGAGGGAATCTAAGGGCATGCGGTTTGCGTGGCAAAGCACGATTGTCGAGTCTTGCGCAGGCAATTTCGACCTGGCTAGATTACTCAGCAGACTGCCTGCAGAAGGGTCAGAATAGGGCGGGTCCATGAAGATGATATCGTAACTGCTGTCAAGGAAGGATAGCGCCTTGTTCACAGTACAGCAGTAAACGTGGGCCCGCTGCAACTCGCCTGTTGTTTCTAAGTTGGCTCTAATAATGTCGCAGCAGCTTCTTCTGTGGTCAACGAAATCGACCCATTCTGCCCTGCGGCTCAGAGCTTCAATACCCAGGGCACCGCTGCCGGCGTACAAGTCGAGAACCCGGCTCCAATTGGTAGGCCTGTTCTCCAGGAGAGAGAATATGGCGCGCTTCACCACGCCGGTTGTAGGTCTGATGGAGCGCCTGGGCAGGGTTTTCAACCGAGTTCCCCTTACTTTGCCGCCAGTGACTCGCATCTCTATCACCCTTCACGATAATTCTGTGATATCATAGTATATTACCATATTGTCGGGTAGTTCAAGTAAGGCAGGCCGGTTGACTGGACGCATGGTATGTTCTATACTCTAGGTCAAGAGCGGGGATACGATTGAAATGAGCACGGGATTCGAGAGATTTTCTGAAGGAGCTCGCAAGGTGCTGACTCGGGCTCAAGGAGAGGCACAGCGCCTGGGCCACAGTTACATCGATACTGAACACATGTTATTGGGGATAGCGGGCGAGGATTCTGGGGTTACCTCCAAAGTCCTAAGCAATTTGGGTATCTCGACGAGCAAAATCCAGGCGGCCGTTGAATTCGTTATCGGAAAAGGAGAAGGTCGGGCTACCAGTGGCGACGTTGACCTGGCTCCCCGGGCCAAGAGAGCTATCGAGTTCGCGGTCGATGAGGCGCGGCGTCTGAATTCCAGCTATATAGGTGTTGAGCACCTTCTGCTTGGCTTGCTGCGGGAAAGCGAAGGCGTGGCTTCCAGTGTTCTGGAGAGCTTTGGTATAACCCTGGAGCGAGCGCGTGATGAGGTCAGCCGGGTTGTTAGACAGGAGGCCGTGCGGTCTCGGACCACGGGTCGGGCCACCTCCCGCACGCCGACCTTAGATCAACTCGGTACGGACTTAACCGCCCTGGCCCGGGCGGATAAGCTTGACCCGATTATCGGACGTCACAAAGAGATTGAGCGGATAATCCAGATTCTGAGTCGCCGCACTAAGAACAATCCTGCGCTTATCGGCGAAGCGGGTGTAGGTAAGACAGCGATTATCGAAGGATTAGCCCAACGCATAGTGGCTGGAGAGGTGCCTGAGGTATTACAGGGCAAGAGAATAGTGGCATTAGATATGGGTGCGCTGGTGGCGGGAACGAAATACCGTGGTGAATTTGAGGAGAGGCTGAAGAGGGTCATTGAGGAAGAGAAAAGCGCAGGCAATTGCATCCTGTTTATCGATGAAATGCAGACTATTGTCGGCGCTGGAGCAGCCGAAGGCGCGGTGGACGCGTCGAATCTTCTCAAGCCGGCGTTATCGCGTGGCGAGATACAGTGTATCGGTGCCACTACTCTGGACGACTATCGGAAGTACGTGGAGAGAGACCCGGCTCTGGAGCGCCGGTTCCAGCCTGTCCTGGTAGCCGAACCTACTGTGGAAGAAACACTGGAGATATTGCGGGGTATCAAGCATAGATACGAAGAGTTCCACCAACTGGACATAAGCGATGAGGCCTTGCAGACAGCCGCTCCGCTGGCTACCAGATATATAGCCGATCGATTTTTGCCTGATAAGGCTATCGATCTGATCGACGAAGCTAGCTCCCGCGTGCGTATCAAACGAGGCAGCGCCCCCATCGGTTTGGCCGAGGCAAGGCGCGCTCTGGAAACTGTGCGCAAGGAGAAAGAAACAGCTATTGCTGGCCAGCAGTATGAGTATTCCGGTGAGTTGCGTGATCGTGAGCTTCAACTAACAGAGAAGATCCAGGTCATGGAGAAGGAGTGGCGGGTTAAGCAGGAGCAGGGTCGGCCTGTGGTTACCTCGGAGGATATTGCCGAGGTAGCCAGCATGTGGACGGGCATACCTGTGGTAAAGTTGACTATCGATGAAACCAGCCGCCTTTTGCAGATGGAGGAGGCTCTACATCGCCGTATCATTGGCCAGGATGAGGCCATAAATACGGTGGCTAAAGCGGTAAGGAGGGCTCGAGCTGGGTTAAAAGACCCGAGGCGTCCCATCGGTGTCTTCATCTTTTTGGGTCCCACTGGAGTGGGTAAAACTGAATTGGCAAGGGCCTTGGCCGAGTTCATGTTTGGTGACGAAGATGCTTTGGTCAGGCTCGACATGTCGGAGTTCATGGAGCGTCACACTGTAGCTCGTTTAGTTGGAGCACCACCAGGTTATATTGGTTATGAGGAAGGCGGTCAATTAACTGAGGCAGTAAGGCGGAAGTCCTATTGTGCTATTCTTCTCGATGAAATTGAAAAGGCTCATGAAGAGGTATTCAATATCTTGCTCCAGATTTTTGATGATGGTCATTTGACCGATGCCAAAGGGCGCAGGGTTGATTTTCGTAATAGCATCATAGTCATGACCAGCAATGTCGGTGCCGAGCTTATTAAGCGTGATATGACCCTCGGTTTTGATGCTCATGTCGAGGGCGAGGGAAAACAGCAGATGGAGTACGGGAAAATGAAGAAACAAGTGCTCGACAAGATG
>JAUWOB010000064.1 GCA_030612345.1 Dehalococcoidia bacterium
GCGCGACCAGCACATCTAGCAGGATGTGCGCCGTGATGTCGAGGCTGCGGACAGAAAGATAGTGTATGCCGGAGATTGGGTGAAAGCGGCCGGTGCGCCGGTTCTGGACTTCTCAAGTTTGATGGAAGGGGCGAGCACGGAGAGCCCCCCCCCGGCGGATCTGAAAGGGAGAGATATCGTTAGTTTCATCTTCACGAGTGGCACCACCGGACTGCCGAAGGCTGCCATGCTTCCCCATGCTTACTATATTCATCATGCGGAGAAATGGGCCACGACTATGCAGACCTCACGGGAGGACCGGTTCTTCTGTCCGCTGCCCCTCTACCATGTGGTAAGGGTGACAGGCTTCCTGGCTGCCCTAGCATCGGAGGCCAGCTTTGTTCTGGGCAGACGATTTAGTGCCCGCGGTTTCTGGGACCAGGCCAGGAGAACTGGTTTCAACGTGTTCGCCGGCCATTTCGCAATCTATGACATGCTGCTAAGTCTGCCCGAGAAGCCGGATGATGGAGAGAACCCGGTAGAGAAAGTCAACGGCATCCTTCCTCGTTGCGTCGATAGGATCAGAGAGAGGTTCAAGATAGATAAATGCTATAACACCTTCGGGATGACTGAGGTTGGTTTTCCTTGTGTGCAGATGTTCGAAAAGGGTGTTACCGAGGACATCTGCGGTGCTCCGGGCGATGATTTTCGAGTAAAGGTCTTTGACGATGACGATGAGGAATTGCCAGAGGGGGAAGTGGGGGAAATAGTCGTGAGGCCGGAAAGACCGAATATCATCTTCAAGGGGTACTATAAACAGGAGGAGAAGACCATTGAGGCATTCGATAATCTCTGGTTTCATACCGGTGATTTCGGATATAAGAAGCAGGGGAATCTTGTCTTCACGGAGAGGAGGTCGGAGAGCATAAGAAGGAAGGGGGAGTTTGTTCCTATTGTCCATACGGAAGAGGTACTGAGATCTCATCCCAAAGTGCAGGAGGCTGCCATCTGCGGAGTCCCGTCAGAGATGGATGAGGAGGTGAAGGCTTCTATCGTTCTGAAGGAGGGAGAGCAACTCACACCCCAAGAGATGCTTGCCTACTGCGATGAGCATCTGCCGGGCTTTGCAGTGCCCAGGTTCATCGAGTTCCTTGATGAGCTTCCCAGGACTCCGGGCACGGAGAAGCTTCAGCGGTACAAGCTGCGTGAGAGAGGGATAGAGGAGGCCTGGGATAGTGAAAGGCGTTGATGCCTGTTGGTAGCTGCAGCCAGGCAGCGACAGCAAGGTGATTGACGGGCCACCCTGCAGAGCGGGAAGATGAAGACGAATTCTTGTGATTATGTCGTGGTCGGCAGCGGCATTGCCGGGCTTTATATTGCCTTACTTGCCATAAAACGGGGCAGCGTCCTTGTCCTGACCAAGGGCAGTATCGATGACTGCAATTCCAGATCTGCTCATGGCGGCATTGCTGTTGCCATGGGTTGAGATGATTCTCCCGAACTGCATTTCAAAGACACTGTGGCGGCGGGGGCAGGCCTCTGTGACGCCGAGGCAGTACGCATTCTGACCAACGAGGCTGCCGATTGCATTGCCGACCTGATCAAATTCAGAGTGCCCTTTGACACTCTGGACGGTGAGATCGCTTTGACCAGAGAGGCAGCTCACAGTGTCCCGCGTGTTATGCACGCCGGCGGAGACGCCACCGGCGAGCACATCGAACTCGCCTTGAGTCGACAGGTGCGTTCTACTCCCATCAGGGTGTTGGAGAACTGCCTGGCCAGCGACATTCTGGTACAGAATGATAGGGTAGTCGGTGTGAGAGCCCTCGATGGTCACACTGGCTCAGTGGAGGAGTATGGTTGCCGATTTCTCATCCTGGCTACTGGCGGCGCCGGGAAGTTGTTCAAGTATACCACCAACTCCGACGTTGTCACGGGAGACGGGATAGCTCTGGCTTTTGAAGCCGGTGCCGAGATAACCGATATAGAGTTCTTTCAGTTTCATCCTACCGTTCTTCGCCTGCCGGGAGTAGCTCCGTTCCTCATCTCCGAAGCAGTCAGGGGGGAGGGCGGCATACTGCGAAATGCTGAAGGCCGTCGTTTCATGCCGGATTATGCTGCTGAGGCCGAACTGGCGACCAGAGATGTGGTGGCACGCAGCATCGTCTATGAGATGAAGAAAACTGGCAGCGATAGGGTTTTTCTGGATGTTACGCATTTGCCGCCTCGCTTAGTTACTACCCGCTTTCCCCATATATATCGCTTTTGTCTGGACCACGGTCTGGACATCACCAGGGGGCTTATCCCCGTAGCTCCCGCCGCCCATTATCTGCTGGGTGGGGTGAAGGTCAATAGTGGGGGGGAGACGAATATCTCCGGGCTGTTTGCTGCTGGCGAGACCGCCTGCGCCGAGGTCCACGGTGCTAACAGACTGGCGTCGAATTCCCTTCTTGAGTCAATTGTATTCGGCAGGAGGGTAGTGCAGAGAACTGAGACAGCTGCCTCGCCTGGTAACGGGCAGCCATCAACTGGCGCTTGCGCGTACTCGCTTCCGGAACGTGAGCCGCTAGCCACCGCTCCACCGCTCAATCTGTCCGGACTGCAGTCTCTGATGTGGGATAAGGTAGGGATCGTTCGTTCTGGCGAAGGTCTGCAAGAGGCGGCAGGTATCCTGGACAGCTGGCACGGCTTGCTGTCTGAGCCCAGTGATCGCCTCTCCTATGAACTCAATAACCTGGTACTGTGCGGCAGGCTCATGACCGAGGCTGCTTTACTCCGCAAAGAAAGTCGCGGCGCGCACTTTCGCACCGATTTTCCCCGAACTTCGCCGGAATGGCAGCGGCATATAGTGTTTAGGAAAGATGTCAGCAGCTGACCTCCCCATTGAAGAGATCATGGACTGCGCCCTAGCTGAAGATCTCGGCAAGGGTGATGTTACTACTGAGGCCTTGATACCCGGCCTGCAGCAGGGAACCGGCTTCATCGTAGCGAAGCAGGAAGGCATCCTGGCCGGTGCAGGAGTGGCCAAACAGGTTTTCCAGCGGGTTGATACAGAACTGGAGGTGGAGCTCCTCCTTGAAGATGGGGCTAGAGTCGAGCCAGGCAGCAAGGTGGCGAAAGTGATCGGCAGTATTGCCAGCATTCTCAAGGCCGAGAGGGTAGCCCTGAATTTCCTCCAGCGCTTGAGTGGCATCGCCTCCGAGACCGATCGTTACGTGGCAAGAGTTGAGGGATTGCCGGTGCGCATTATGGACACCAGAAAGACCACCCCGGGGTTAAGGTTGCTGGAAAAATACGCTGTAAAGGTAGGGGGTGGGAAGAATCACCGTATGAACTTAGCCGATGGCATACTCATCAAGGACAATCATCTGGCGGCGCTTGGCGGCCAGGGGTTGCAGATCAAGGAGATTGTAGCCAGGGCAAGACGGAACTCTCCCCGGCAGCTGACAGTGGAGGTGGAGGTCGCAACTGTGTCAGCAGCGTTGGAAGCCGTCGGAGCCGGGGCAGATGTCATTATGCTTGACAATATGAATCTCGAGGATATGCGTCAGGCTGTGGAATTGATTGCGGGCCGCGCTTTGGTTGAAGCCTCGGGAGGAATCACCCTGGACAACGTTTGGGCTGTCGCTGAAACCGGCGTCGATTTCATCTCCATTGGCGCCCTAACTCACTCCTCCAGGGCTCTGGACATCAGTCTTGAGCTTGAGTCTTCATGATCAGGCGGACAGAGATGATACTGCTTAAGCATTAAGGCGGCTGATGAGCTGGCCGGCTGCGGAAGCAGGCACCTGAATCTTTGACCATGCCGGAACACTATCTTCTCATGGCCCGTGTGTCACCACTCTCTCTGAACTAGATCATCGAGCGATGTCTCTGAGTTTGCCTGAACGGCTTCAATGAAGTAAGATAGGTGTTGTTCTCATATCAATAGCGTAGGAGCAGTTTGTGCCGCCGGGCTCAGCAAAACGGTCTCAATCCATGACAACTCCGGTTACCGAGGACTGGTTGCTGCAAATCCTCGAGCGTGTCAAGGCAGGTGAATTGTCTCCCCTCCGGGCCGTTGAAGAGTTGAGTGTCCTTCCCTATGAAGAGCTGGCCTGTGCCAAGCCTGATCACCACCGTAGCCTGCGTCTCGGCTTTCCCGAGGTTGTCTTTGGGCAGGGCAAGACTGTGGAGCAGATAGTGGCCATCGCCGAGAGGCTTGCCCAACGGTCCGAGCGACTGCTGATAACGCGGGTGAGCCATGAGGTTTTCAGTGCCGTGAAGGAGAAGATACCCGATGTAGCTTATAACCCTGTGTCAAGGAGCATCCTCCTTAACCGGAAGCAGCGCACTCGGCGTCCGGGCATTGCCGTGGTCACGGGCGGCACCGCTGACATCCCGGTGGCCGAGGAGGCGGTTGTGACTGCTGAGTTGATGGGCAACAAGGTAGAAAGGGTTTATGATGTTGGAGTAGCAGGTATTCACCGCCTGTTGGACAAGCTGCCCCAGTTGCGCAAGGCAAGGGTGATAATTGCTGTGGCCGGCATGGAGGGAGCCTTGCCCAGTGTCGTGGGCGGGCTTGTTTCCATTCCCATAATCGCTGTGCCCACCAGCGTTGGTTACGGGGCCAGTTTTGCCGGTCTCTCGCCGCTTCTCACTATGCTCAATAGCTGTGCTCCCGGCGTAGCTGTGGTTAACATCGATAACGGCTTCGGCGCCGGCTATATCGCCGGACTGATTAATCGTCACTCGCAAGCCCGAAGTGAAGGCTGAAGAGAAGCTACGACGCCTGAAAGAGAACCTCACGGAGATGGGGTTGGTGCTTATTGCCTATTCGGGCGGTGTGGATAGCACTTTCTTAGCTTCCGTTGCCGCTGAGGTGCTGGGAGAGCGTGCTATCGCTGTCTTTGCCCACTCACCGGTTTGTCCGCCTGAGGAGCGCGAGGAGGCAGAGGCACTGGCCGGAGAACTCGGCTTTCGGTTTATTACGGTTGAAAGCAACGAACTGGAGGACCCGCGCTTTGTTGCCAATCCGCCCGATCGCTGCTACTACTGTAAGCAAGGGCTGTTTCAACAACTGCGGGCAATTGCTGCTGCTCAGAATCTGAACTGGATTGCCGACGGTTCCAATTATGACGACCTCGTTGACTACCGTCCCGGCAGGAAGGCCCTGGCCGAATTGGGCATCCGCAGCCCTCTCTTGGAGACCGAGTTGACCAAGGAGGAAATTCGAATGCTATCTCGGAAGAGGGCACTACCGACCTGGGATAAGCCGCAATCTCCCTGCCTGGCATCGCGCATCCCTTACGGCACTCCTGTTACCAGTGATACTCTCCAGAGGATAGCCTCCGGAGAATCGTATCTGCGAAGCCTGGGCATACGGGAGTGCCGCCTACGCCATCATGACAACATTGCCCGTATCGAGGTCGACAGGGAAGGCATGTCTTTGCTGCTGAACAGCCAGGTGCGTTGCGACCTGGTGAAACAAATAAGAGCCCTGGGTTATATCTATGTCACCCTGGACCTGACTGGATACAGGAGCGGCAGCTTGAATGAGGGACTTGCCGGCGATGTTGGGGAGCGAGACTAACATGGCAAAAGTAGCTTATTTTGATTGTTTCTCGGGCTGCAGCGGCGACATGGTGCTGGGTGCTCTCATCGACGCCGGGCTCTCTCTGGAGCTACTGGAAAGGGGACTGAGTAGCCTCGGCGTCCCTGGATACAGGCTTGCGGCAGAAAAGGTGAAACGTTCGGCGATTGTGGCCACGAAGTTCACAGTGACAATGAATGAGAGGGAGGCCCAACCATGGCGCGCGCTCGCGGATATAATCATGCTCATCACAGGTAGCGAGCTCTCGGACAAGGCGAAGGACACGGCAATCGCCATTTTTCAGCGTCTGGGCGAGGCCGAGTCTGGAGTTCATGGCGTCCCCCTGGAAGAGGTCGGTTTCCACGAGATAGGCGCAGTGGATTCCATCATAGATATCGCGGGAGTAGCGTTTGGACTGGACGCCCTCAGGAT
>JAUWOB010000094.1 GCA_030612345.1 Dehalococcoidia bacterium
GTGGAACTGATGCTGTTTCTCTGGCTGATCGTATTTCAAGGCTTCGGCGAGACTGGCGGGAACACCTTCCGGTGTTATGTTCTGAACGTGATAGCGAGTGCATTGAAGCAGCCTCACCTGATTCTGGCTCACCGCCAGAACATAGAAGCCCCCGTCTTCGCTGAAGAGCGGAACCAGAGGTTTTACGTGGAAACGCTCGGCAACAACTATCAACTCCTGGAAACTTAGAGGAAGCCGATAGTCTTGGAATATCCTGGACGATAGGAAAAGAGCCAGGCCGTCGCCCTGATGCTGCCAGAAATGCGAATCAGCGAACAATTGCTCGACCGGTTTCAGGAGGCTGCGAGCATCTGCAGTTCGAAGACCGTAGTCCGCCAGCTGAGCCTCTCCTTCCCGGAGCAGGTTCTTCAGCCTAATCGGATCCTGCTCAATATCGCCGACACGGTGAGTGGGCAGGTAGATTGAAACCGCCGGATGTCCCGAGCTCTGCATAAGCGTCCCCAGTTCCTCTCTGGACAGCATCATCATATGATCACCTCCTCCTCGAATCGGTCTGGCCTTTGGCTAAGTCTTCCGGCCAGCACCTGAAGACAGTGGCATGCGGCACATTGTGCAGCCTATCTCCCGGCACGCAGTTCGTATTCTCACCGTGGCGGCCATCTAACTTCGCTCTAACTCCTGCATCAATAATTGTATCACAGCGGAATTCTCGTTTTCCCCGCCGCGATCCTGATGTGGCTGTTGTTGACAACTTTGTTCTTGGCGTCTATCCTTATTGATGACTGTCTCTTCTCCGGCAATTTTTCTCTCCGGATGTTGTGTGCTGTTGCTCTAAGTGAGGGGGGATGGCTGACCGGGGCGTCAAAGACTGCGCGGCATTTCGGGCCTTGTGCGGTCTTATCGTGAAAGAAAGCCAGGATGGCCCACAGGGAGGCTGGTGACAAGCATCGCTGCAATGTCTGTGGCAACGAGGTAAGGTCGATCAGGGCTGGAGGCGGCAGGCTCACCTGCGATGGCCGGAACATGAAACTGGATAGCTCGTGAGTCATTGAAAGGAGTTAGCGGATGGATAATGAAGAAGCCAGGGCGTTAGAGGTACTTCAGTCCGCTGTTGATATGGAGGTACAGGGCAAGGAGTTCTACCGGAGGGCAGGCCAGAAAAGCAGCAACAGGCTTGCTAAGGAGCTGTTTGCACAGTTGGCTGATGAAGAAGATGTTCACCGCGAGAAGGTTGAGGAAGTATATGAAGTCCTTAAGAGAGGGCGAAACTGGCCCGGTATAGAACCACCATGCGACGAAGGTAGAAAGCTCAAGTCTCTGTTTGCTGAAGCCACCGCGGCGCTAGGCAGCAAGATCCAAGGGGCCGAATCCGAACTCGAGGCTATCAGAATAGCTATGGATATGGAGGCCGAGTCTTACAAGCTGTATCACTCTCGAGGCGAAGAAAGCACTCTCCCTGTGGAAAGGCGGTTCTATGAGGCTTTGGCCGCAGAGGAGCGAGGGCACCATCTTGCCCTTCTCGATTCCTACGAGTATCTCAGTGATCCTGCGGGCTGGTTTACCAAAAGCGAACATTGGTCATTGGATGGAGCGTAGATGCCAGCAGGAGGAGACCGTATGGGCGATGTTGCCTTGAGTGTTGAACGGCTGACCGTAGAGGTGGGAGGACGGGAGATTCTGCACAACGTGAACCTGGCAATGAAGCTTGGCGAAACGCATGTCCTTTTTGGGCCCAACGGCAGCGGGAAGACTACCTTGCTCATGACAATAATGGGTTTTCCCAAGTATCGGGTGACCAGGGGCAGGATAGTGTTCCAGGGTCAGGACATAGCCGGATTGCCGCTGGATCAGAGAGCCCGCCTGGGGATTGGTATGTCGTTCCAAAGGCCACCAGTGGTGCGGGGCGTAAAAACGCGTGACATGTTGGCTGCCTGCCTCAGCGAGCAAGAACATGAGGAGCGCATAGGCCAGCTGGCAGAGAAAGCTAACCTGTCAGATTTTCTGGATAGGGAGATAAATTATGGGTGCTCAGGAGGAGAGATAAAGCGCTCCGAGCTGATGCAGCTACTGGCGCAGAGGCCGACGTTGACGTTGATAGATGAGCCTGAATCAGGCGTCGACCTGGTGAACATCGCCCTTATCGGTGAACTGCTAAACAGCGTGCTGGAGAAGGACTGTCCCATACCCGAGCGGAAATGCACGGGACTGATCATCACCCATACCGGCCATATTCTGGATTATGTGAACGCCCGCACAGGCTATGTCATGTGCGACGGTGTAATCGGATGCGAGGGAGACCCTCATGAGATTCTGGCCACCATTCGAGAGAAGGGCTACCAGGAATGCGTCAAGTGCTTCATGAGGAGGGCCCCGAGTGGTTGAGGCCAAATCCTCTCAGGCGAACAAAGATAAAGCCAGGAGAGCAGCCGTCAAGCCGGCGACATTCGGCGAGAACATAGACTTGGGCACTTACGTTGGCTCAGCCGACGAGCACCCTTACCAGGCCGACCCCTCAAAGTTCCCTGCCAGGGTCAAAGAGCAGATGCTGGAGGCAGGAGTTATCCTGGATGACCCTGGCCAGAGGGCAGGAACCTTTATCCAGATGGATAACGCTGCGGTTCATAGTTCGGTGAGGCAGGAGGGCCTGGAAGTGATGTCAGTCAGCCAGGCTCTGGACAAGTATGACTGGCTGTCAGACTACTGGTGGCAGGCAGTGGCGGTGGACACCGATAAGTACACTGCCAACGTAGAACTGAACCAGTACGATGGCTACTTCATCAGGGCACTGTCCGGCTGTAAGACCGTCTATCCTGTTCAGGCCTGTCTCTATCTGGCGAAGGCACGCCTTGCTCAGAATGTGCACAACATCATCATTGCTGAGGAGAACTCAGACCTGCATATCATCCCCGGTTGTACCACTGCTTCCGACCGGGAAGCCGGCCTGCATCTGGGCGTCTCCGAGTTCTACATAAAGAGAGGGGCTAAGGTCACCTTTACCATGATACACAACTGGAATCCGGAGGTAGCTGTCCGCCCCCGCTCGGCAGCCATTATTGAAGAGAATGGTCTGTTGCTCAGTAATTATGTACTCACCACGCCGGTCGGTTCGTTACAGATGTATCCCACGGCCAGGTGTGTGGGCGAAAACTCAACTGTCAGGTTCAACAGCATTCTGGTAGCAGCTCCGGGGTCATCGCTGGACGTTGGTTCCCGGGTTATCCTCAATGCCAGAGGAGCGAAAACAGAGATAATATCACGAGCAATAACTACGGGAGGCAGCATCATCGCGCGAGGTTATGTGGAAGGCAATGCCCCTGATTTCAAAGGGCATCTGGAATGCCGCGGGCTAATCCTGACCGGAGATGGCATGATCCATGCCATACCCGAGCTTAAAGGCACTCTGGCCGGCATTGACCTTTCCCACGAGGCAGCGGTAGGCAAGATAGCTGAAGAAGAAGTAGAATATCTCATGGCGCGAGGGCTGAGCCGGAACGAAGCTACAGCCACCATAGTGAGAGGATTCCTCAGGGTGGATATAGAAGGCTTGCCGCCGTTGCTCAGTGCCGAATTACAGCGGGCAATTGAAGCCAGTGAAAAGGACCTTATGTAAATGAAGCTAACAGGAGGTCGATCATGAATACCAAGGCTCTACGTAGCTGCACCTATGGTTTATATGTAGTAAGCTCCAGAAAAGGAGACAGGCTCAACGGGCAAATCGCCAACACCGTCCTGCAAATCACATCCGACCCGCCTGCCATCGCGGTGAGTATAAACAAGCAAAACCTGACCCATGAGTTTATCACCGAGAGCAAAGTCTTCGGCGCTTCTATACTGTCGGCGGATACACCCCTCTCTTTCATCGGTCATTTTGGCTTTCAGTCCGGTAGAGACGTAGATAAGTTCAAAGAGGCAAACTACAAACTGGGTGCGACCGGGGTTCCTATAGTGCTCGACCATAGCCTAGCTTACCTGGAAGCCAGGGTGGTTAACCGACTGGATGTTGGGACTCATACTGTCTTTATAGGGGAGCTTGTGGGAGCGGATGTTCTCAGAGAAGGCGAACCGATGACTTATGCCTACTATCATACGGTCAAGAGGGGCACCACTCCCAAGACGGCTCCCAGTTACATTGAAGAAAGAACGGAGACGGTATCGAAAATGGCGCAATACGAATGCACTGTGTGCGGGTATATCTATGACCCCCAGTTGGGTGACCCCGAGGGCGGCATAAAGCCGGGAACGCCTTTCGAGGAACTGCCTGATGACTGGGTATGCCCTGTTTGCGGAGCAGGCAAGGATCAGTTTCAGAAAATGGAGTAATACTATGAAACCAAGAGCGATTAAGCCGAACGTGAGTTGGGTAGGGGCTGTTGATTGGGATAGGCGTCTGTTTGACGCTCTTATACCCCTTCCCGACGGAACGAGCTACAACGCCTATCTCGTGCAGGGCAGCCAGAAAGTGGCCCTCATAGATACGGTGGACCCCTCTATGACGGAAATCCTCATGGGTTATCTTGAGGATGTTCCGGCCGTTGACTATGTCATTGCTAACCATGGCGAGCAAGACCATTCCGGCTCTATCCCCCGGGTGCTGGCCAGGTATCCCGATGCCAGGGTGGTCACCACGCCCAAAGGCAAGGATGTGCTGGTGGCTCTCTTGCAGGTGCCGGAGGGCAAGTTCATCACTGTAACCGATGGCGAGACTTTGTCGCTGGGGGACAAGACCCTGGAGTTCATCCATGCCCCCTGGGT
>JAUWOB010000114.1 GCA_030612345.1 Dehalococcoidia bacterium
TTGCTGGTTAACTCATCGGGTCCGATGCTGCAGCGACCGGGTTGATTCTAGCAGGCTCCATAGGGAGCAGGGAAGTCGCCAGCACAACCGCCATTGCTAACCAGAAGGCCTCAGGCAAACGCAGCACAGAATCAGCGGGAAGATGCTGAACGCCTCTCTTTTCCCACTCGAGCCGGCGCTCCAGAGAGAACAGACGCGCTCCCAGGAGGAAGGCTACAAACAGATATAGGTGCAGGTAAAACATCTGTTCTCTGGACGGGACATTTATCAGGCTGGCAACCACGGCAACCCCGCCGGGAAGGAGCGCACCCCAGATGCTGTGCTTACGGAACAGAAACCAGGACGAGACGAACCCCACCAGCCAGGAGGTGAGCACCACAAAGAAGCTGAACGCCAACGTGTCGCTGCTGGTGCCACCGCCCACCAGGGCCTGCCACCATGCGAAGAGACGAGTGCCAATCTCTGCCAGACGCTCAAGCCTGGTCACGCCTTCCGCCAGACTGGTAAGCTGATAGAAACTGAGAACAAGACCGAGCAGCAGGCCACCGATGGAAAGCCGCCAGGGGTTGCTGCGCATCTTAGCAAGGATAAGCCCCAACACCACACTGCAGAGTGCCATGCTGTACAATCCGGGCGGCGGTACCCATTGTGCGTTTCCCACTATCCCGACTGCCAGCACCACAGAGAGCACCAAGAGGATGAAGGTCATCCAGCCTTCCGAAGGACCCCTCACCATCTGCCGCAGAACAGCCTTGGTATGCTGCACAGCCCACGATGCGCCGGCCTGGAGCCTCTTCAGTGCCCAAGATGTGGCCCTACGTGCTCTATCGGTGTCTGACGTCATATCTCTGCCTCGCTATGCCTCAGAAGCCGGGATCAACTCACCCGGACTACATTGCTCAAAGATGTGCAGGTCGTGCGGATTGGCCGGCCGCGACAATGCAAGGGGAAGGAGATCACCTCTACGTACTACGTACACAGGTATTCCAGTGCTCACAAGCCTCGTTACCACTTGGTAACAGGACTCGTCTCCTCCAAAGCTCGCGGGATCGACCAGCACTACCATAATCCTGAGGCCGCGGTATGATAGGTTCTGAAGTATGGCCACCCATTCCACGTCGGTAGACGAGGTGACAACAAGAAGGGAAGCGAGCCTGCCGAATCTGACTGCGTTTTGGCAAAGCACGTTACTCAGTGGGATATCGCCCTCGGTTCTGGATACGGTCAGCGTTTCCAGCACTCTTGACATCTGCTTGCTGCCAGTCCCCAGGGCCAGCACGTATTCCTGATCGCCGTAAGCTATCAGGCCCACGGAGCGCTCCTCTGTCAGGGCCAGATGAGCAAGCGACGCGGCCGCGCCAACAGCATACTCATCCGTCTTCTCCATGCCTGTACTTCCCTGAATTTCCCGCTCTAGGTCCAGAACAACCCACACATCGCCGTATCCCCCGGAGTCGAACTCCTTGCACATGAGTCGACCCCACTTTGCGGTGGAAGGCCAGTGAATCCGACTCAGGCTATCGTTGTGGCTGTATTCGCGCACAGTGCTTGCTTGAGCAGTGCGAGCCTGTGGGCGATGCAGTACCCTCTCCTCACCCGACAAACCCGCCACTGGAAGCCGAGAATAGGGCAACTCCAGAACAGGGGGGTAGATTATGACCTTAATGGGATCTCCCTGGTTTTTCTCAATCCTAAATAGCCCCAAGGGGTCGCTGCTACGTGCCACCAACGGGCCTATGGTGTAAACACCACGGGCATAGCAGAATCTCTCCGTTCCCCATGCCTCCCACCCACGGGGAGGAAGCTGCGTAGCCCCCCCGCACACATCGCCGGGCATATCGCTCACTTGCACGATTTCGACCCAACTGACCGGCAGGAAAGAGCCATTGCGGACATAGATAGATCCTTCCAGCGTGTCACCTACTTGCGCGACTGAGGATTGTTCTTCCACCCACATATCCAGACGCCATAGATTGAGCCGAGTCCAAGCATAGCTGCCCACTAGAACCAGTGCCAGGAAGTAGCTCAAACGGTACAGGACAGCTTCACCGCTGGCAAAAGCAAGGAAAATGATGATGGCAAGCAAGACCATCATCGTCCATGCCCGCCCCGTCGTTTGAGCGCAAGAACGTTGGAACGCAGTCCTTACAACGTGCATAGAGCACCTAGTTCTCCCACGGCCTTTCCGACAGGATGAGACCTTTTGCTACATACTGGAACGCACAACACAGAAAAAGGTTGCATTGCTTCGCCTCACCTGCATAGCGCACCGTGGCCTCGATAGGATTGCAGGCTGTACCGCGTATTGTAGCTTCTCCCAAACCGGGAGGCAAATTATGTCAACAAGTTCAAGCCGCATGTTCAGTCACAGCCTCCTCACCACAGCGAGCAGGCACCGCAATCGCTATTCACATACCGCGCCGCCCGTAGTTCCCGATGATCGTTCACTTCTTGCCGGTCCATCTTCATTCGCGTCGCCTGAGAACCAAGGCAGTCCTCGCCGGCGACGAGATGTTCGTTGGCGCCGACCGATTGTTGCCACCGTTACCTAGATGGGCATAGAATAGTCATGAGAGCAAGCAGATTGGCAAGGGATTAGTCATAACAGGCAGATGAGTGGCACAGTCATACTGGGAATCGGCAACCCACTGGCCGGCGATGACGCCGCCGGTGTCTATTTCGTGGACCTGTTTAGCCTGAGGAGGCAGAGAGCCAGGTTCCCTCTTCCCACCGATATTGCCGTCCTGTGTGCCGCAACCGCACCGGAGAGCTATACCTCGGTCATCCGCCGGCAGCAGCCCGATCTGCTGATACTGGTCGATGCCGCCGATATGGGGCTCCTGCCTGGTGCGCTGCGCATAATCAGGCCTGAGGCAATCAGCACTCTGTCTTTCTCCACGCACCATATGCCGCTGTCCATGTTCATGTCCTATGTAAGGGGATTCTGCGGAGCAGTCGTGCTTGTCGGAGTGCAGCCTGAGCACACGGAGATGGGCAAACCGCTCTCGGAGGCGGTACGCAAGAGCATAGAGGGCTTGGCTGCGACTATTCTGGAAGGACGGATAGCTGAAATCCCGCTGCTCGAGCAGAAGAGCTAGTTCTGTTGGGACGGCTTCTCTGCGACTTCGCTGGCCTGTTTCTTTCTTTTCTTCGACCCAGGCAGTTCGCCACTATCAACTACCACCAGTTCGTCGGCATACTTGTCGTAGCTCGCCAGGAGAAACTCGTCCGTCATAGCCAGAGTATTCACCGGACAAACATCAACACACTGGGCGCAGAAGCAACAGCGTGCAATAAACACCTTGATCTTCTTCTCCTCGGCCAGCCACTCGATGGCATGGGTGGGGCATATCTTGTAGCACTGCTGGCAGCCGCTGCAGTTCTCCCGATCGTAGGCAATCTTGCCGCGGAACCCTGTTGGTACGGTGACCGGCGGATGCAGCTTCACCTCCTGCCTGGCCACCCCCTCCAGAAAGGACAGCGTCGACTCAGGAGCATACTTGGCCGGAAAGATATTCGTTGCCGGCTTCCGGAAGAGCTGCTTAAGTATGGTTATTGCCGTTTCCCACATATCACACCCAGATCCCGGCATCAACCCAGACCAGGAACATGCCGAACAGTGCTACTGCCGTCATCGCAATCAGATATACAGCGCTTGCCTGGCTAATCTTGAATCTGGCCATGCCCGAGCGTATCAAGCTGATGCTGAAGAACATAACCACCAGTACCTTGACC
>JAUWOB010000108.1 GCA_030612345.1 Dehalococcoidia bacterium
ATCAGGCAAGAAGGAAATCAGCGAGAGCTTAGAGGAAATCGTTACAGGCGGTGAGGAGAGTACCCTTGCCTCTCAGGTGATACAGAAGCTTGACAGCAAAATCGCAGAGATGAAGAAAGGCCTTGATAAGCCTGCCAAGAACCCGGGAATCCTGGCCAGCCTCAAAAATCAACTGCAGGAGGCTGCACAGAAGTACGGCGCCGTTAGAGATGAAGTCTCCAGAGTCGAGGCGCAGAAGATCAAGCTAATGGAAGCGAATAAGCAATTAGGTCAGGTCAAGGTGGAACACGAAAACGCCCTGGCTTTGCTGGACAAAAACAAACGGCGCAAGGATATTGAGGCATCCATTGAAAGGTTGAGCAAAGACTACAATGCCGTGGAAGAACTGCTCGGCCGGATAAGGACCCAGCAAGAAGCGTCCAGGAAAGCAGATGAAGCGCTCGGTGCTACCCAAGGCTTCGAAGATAAGCAACGGGTCTCGGGATTGAGAGAGAAGCTGGATGACATCCGGAGGGCGCGTCAGGATATCGAGAGGGACCTGGCTGAGCGAGAAGTAGAACTGGCTGAAGCGAAAAGGAAACTGGAGAGAAGAAGGCCTGTCAGATTTCTCGGTTCAGCGAAGGTCATAACTGCTGCGGTAGCACTATTGGTCGGCGGGATAATTGGAACTCTGGCCGGCCTCTTCTACCTCCTGAGTTTGATAGTCCTGGGCGCATCTCTTCTTATCGTAGCTACGTGGGCAAGAACTGCCCTCATCCGGGATAGGACCAGTGTTTCAGGCGTTGAAGAGCGCACGCAAAGAATGAAGGAGTCTCTCAGCGAACTCGATGGCCGAGAAGAAGCACTGCTGGTCGAAGCCCGATGTAACACGGTCGCCGAGTTTGATGAGAAGGAAAAGGGTTTCTATCGCTGGCTCGAGATGAAGCGGCAGGCCGAGTTCCGGTTGGAAGGGATGCTGGGTGGCAAGAAGGTCCAGGATATCGAGTATCAGAGGTCAGAGCTAGCCAGAAAAATAGCAGTGGAGCAGGCGAAACTTAGCGAGGACTTGCTGGCAACTCGCCTCAGTCCCGAAGAATACATCGAGTTGGAAAGGAAGGTTAAGGGTTTGGCAGCCGGAGAAGCTGAGCTTGAAGACCGTCGCAGGGATAGCATGGCAACCATCAGGGCAGCGAAGTGTGATGCCGAAGAGCAAGTCAGGCTGGAAGAAGCACTGGAAAAGCTTCAGGAAACGCTGAAACACGAAGAGAGGAGGGTTAAGGTTTATCAGTTAGCCAGAGACCTCACCTCCCGGGCCAGATCAGAGGTTCTTTCTTCGTCTGAGGAAGCCCTGGAGCAGGAAATTCAGACCTATCTGGCCGTCTTCACCGATGGCAAGTACGGGCGGGTAAGAATGAGCAAGGAGGACCTGGAGTTCTGGGTCTACTCAGATGAGAAAGGGGACTGGGCCAGGCCTGAGGAGTTGAGCGGAGGGGTGGTTGATGAGTTCTATCTGGCGTTTCGGCTTGCCCTGGCCAGGCTGGTATTCGGCGATAAGAGACCGCCTCTGATACTGGATGACCCCTTTGTCAATTTTGACTCTGTCCGTCTGGCTAAGACGCTGAACTTCCTCAGGACGCTCTCCTCCGATTATCAGATCATCATATTCACGTTGAGCGATCTATATGATGAAGTAGCTGACAATATTATTTTGCTCGGTGGAGAGAAAAGATTGCTGTAATGAACCTAGCTGAGAGGATTCTTCTGCCCCACGCGGCAAACATAGTGTCCGCAGCATTCCGTATAAAGGAGCATTGAGCATCGATTCGAGGATAGGGGAGTTTGTGCTCGACCAGGCAGGGGTTGATCAATGGCTGGCTGATTTTCTGAGGCGACTGCATAAGAGCTTCAGAGAACGGCTCGTATTTGTTGCTCTCCACGGAAGCTGGGCGCGGGGTGAACCGCGGCCTGGAAGCGACATAGATATCACTGTGATCATTGACCATATAGATTCACAGGACTTGACTACATTCCGCAATATGATCAGTGAGATGCCTGATGCCAGATCGCTGGCCAGCGGCGTCTTCCTTTCAATATCGGAGTTGAAAGCCTCGCGTCATTTCGAGCCAATACCGTTCTTCTATGGATGCAGAATACTATATGGGACACTCGACGGCATCATCGAGATGCCTGAGCCGGCCGACCTCAGAGAACACGTTCAGGTCATAGCATCTGCCAATCTGTTTCACGCCCGTCACTACATGCTCTATCCCCACGATTGGAGTAAAGTCGTTCACAAGTTGTACTATCCATTCAAAGAGTGCTTCTACGCCCTGCAATCGTGGGTCCTTCTGCGCGAGGGCAGGTTTATAGCAGCCAGGGGTGAGCTTTGCGAGTATCCATCGGAGGCTGATGACAAAGAAGTAATACGGATTGCCAAGAGCTGGCATGAACTGGAACAGGACCGGGAAGGGCGACCACTGTATTACATTGAACTCCTGGAGCGGTGGAGTAGAAGCATGTTGTTAAGACTCCAGATGATATCGTAGCGGTTCAAGAGGCAGGAAGGAACGGACGCAATGCTAACAGGAATACATTTTCTTCTGAGCTATAAATGCGATTCAGAATGCGACCATTGTTTTGTCTATAGCAGCCCCAACGCAAAGGGAACCTTCACGTTGGGCCAAATGAAGGAGGCGTTGCACGAAGCAACTAGAATCGGGACAGTAGAATGGATCTACTTTGAAGGCGGCGAGCCGTTCCTGTTTTACCCTTTGATGCTTGAGGGCATCAGGATTGCTCGCGGCATGGGCTTCAAGACCGGAATTGTAACTAACGCATACTGGGCGACATCGGAGGAGGACGCCGAACTGTGGCTAAGGCCACTTTGCGATTTGGGAGTCTCAGATATGAGCATAAGCGATGATGCCTTCCATTGTGAAGGTAACGAAGTGAGCTCCGCCAGGCGCGCCTTGAATGCCGCGCTGAAACTGGGTATGCCCTATGGCTCGATTTCCATCGACAAACCCAGGGTTCAAGAGGGCATTGATAAGGAGCAGGCTAAGGGCGTGCCGGTCATCGGTGGTGGTGTTATGTTCAGGGGCAGGGCAGTAGAGAAGTTAGTGGCAGGCCTTCCCCGCAGACCGTGGCAGGAGTTCAATGAGTGTCCCTACGAGGACCTCAGAAATCCTAAGAGGGTGCATCTCGATTCATATGGCAACGTCCATCTTTGTCAGGGGTTGAGCATGGGCAACATGTGGCATGCTCCGCTCTCACAGATAGTCAAGGACTATGACGCTGATTTGCACCCGATATGCGGGCCCCTGGTCAAGGGAGGACCTGTTCTCCTGGCCAGGGAATATGATGTCAAGCACGAGGATGAATATGTTGACGCCTGTCACCTCTGCTACCTTGTCCGCATGTTATTACTGGACAGGTTCCCGCGCTACCTGGCGCCGGGACAGGTCTACGGACTCGAATAGGGCAGGCAACTTGACATAACACATCTTCTAACATCTGGCCTTCAGCCAGTCCAGAACAAAGGCCATTGCCGCTTCCTCGAGACGCATTCTGTGCCCGGCAGCGGGTATTATCTTCAGCTCTTTGGGCTCCCTGGCTTTGCCGTAGAGCCTGTAGGCCTGCTGCAGCGGGATTAGCTCGTCGGCTTCTCCATGAACCAGGAGCAGGGGACGCGGCGAAATCCGATCAATCCAGTCGATCGGAGCGACGGCCTCGAACCCTCTTTCCCATTCTTCCACTGACGGCGGAAAGCTCTCGTCCCTGATTGCCCCGATCTGGCGAAACCGCTCGATGGTCTGTGCAGGCATCTCTCTTTGAGCTAGAGAGCGAAAATCCGCAGGGCAGGCACATGTCGCCACCAGAGATACTCCCGGGTCGCGGGCGGCCGTGGAAATGGCCCCCGCTGCGC
>JAUWOB010000113.1 GCA_030612345.1 Dehalococcoidia bacterium
GGTAGGAAAATCCACATCCAGCCAGATGTTGGTCTCCGAGCCCGTGATTAGATGCACTCTGGCTTCATCACCATGCATGACGAGGGAATTATCCGGGTTCCGGGCCCCCAGTTTCACGGTCTTGGGAGCAGTATTCAGCGCCCTCAAGACCAGTTCCTCCGGCATCGTCACATGCCAGCTCTCATGGTCACCGGAGACGGCCTTGACCGAGGCACCATGACTATCGAGTATATCCGCTGCTTCGCGGTTGAAGCTTATCAGGCCGGGGTCAGCAAGTATCTGCATGGAAGCCCGGTGAATCAGCTCTATCTGCTCCCTCGTCAACCTCTCATATGGCCTACCAACAAGTATTCCATTTCTCGGCACTAGACTCCCCCCTTATCTTCGTAGTTGCTCCGATGGTATCGGAGCCAGCTTGCCCTGTAGACTGGGCAACCGCATAAAATCATCGAGATTCTAGTTCTCCGCGCCAGAGGCGAGACCTTCCACCACGGCTACAGCCTGAAAGCCATCTGCTCCATATCCATCGGCACCGATGCTTCTGGCAAACTCCTCCGAGACAGGTGCGCCGCCCACTACGACCTTCACCTGCTCCCTGAGCCCGTTTTCCTCAAGCCTTTGTATCACATCGCCCATCCGAGCCATGGTGCTGGTGAGCAGGGCAGACAAACCCAGGAACTGTGGCTTCTCCTCCCTCACTGCATCTACAATGACCTGAGTGTCGATGTTATTCCCCAGGTCTTTCACAATGTATCCTGCCCCTCGCAGCAGAATGGACACTATGTTCTTGCCAATATCGTGTAGGTCGTCCTTCACCGTAGCCACGATTATGGTACCTTTGGTCTGAATGCCGCTCGCGGCAAGCCCGGGTTGCAGTATCTCCATCGCTGCGCCTACGGCCTCGGCCGAGGCTAGCATATCAGGAATGAAGTACTCCCCCGCCTCAAACTTCTGCCCCACAATGCTCATGCCGCCAGAGAGCCCTTTAGTGATTATCTCCTGCATACTCAAGCCGGAGGCAAGAGCCTTCTCAACAAGCTCGGTAACGCCGGGCTGACCTACCATTCCTTCTTCCATACCTTCGTCATCCTTTGTTAGTCTCCCCTGAATGACATTCTCCCGGATCAGGTTGATTGTGTCCTCTGACATTATTGCCCTCCAGTTTCACTAATATGTTGCACTGCCCGGGCCGCCGGGCATCGACCAGAGCATGGCACAGGCTGAACAGAACCCGTATCGAGTCTTACGATTTTCTAACAATGCTCCCGTAATCTGCAACGGATTCAATCTACTATGCTGCCCTTTCTATACGCCCTCAGGTATGCCCTGCAGGAAGGGTCCTTTCCTGTGAGCAAATCAGCCACCTTGATCAGGCTCATCGCTTTACTGTCACGCGGGTCAACAATCACTGCGTCTAAGCCGGCATGAGCGGCCATCAGCAAGAAGGCTCGGTTCACCAGCTTCCTCTTGGGCAGGCCATATGAAACGTTACTGAGTCCCATCACGGTCCTGGCATCGGGATAGCGTGATTTGATCTGCTCTATGGTCTTCAACGTGACCAATCCCTGGCGTGTATCCACAGCTATGGGCAAGACAAGCGGGTCAAACAACACCTGTTCTGCCGTCACACCCAGCCCGGTCAGGTATGACATTATCCGTTCGCAGGCAGCCACGCGTTCTTCGACAAGGGCCGGTATCCCTTCCGTTCCCATGGCCAGGGCTATTACCCAGGCCCCCCGCTCGGCTACCAACGGACCGATGGATTCCAACCTTGCTGGCTCTGCAGTAACCGAGTTGATTATCAACTTCTGGCCATGGTACTCCTTCAATGCAGCCTCGATAACCGTCGGAGAGTCACTGTCAATAGCCAGTGGCTTCTCAACGGCAGCCTGGATTATCCCCACCAGCCACCTGATAGCTGCAATTGTTTCCTGCGGCGAGCCATGCCCGCTGCCCGCGTTTACGTCGATGAAATCAGCCCCGGTCTGAGCCTGAGCCTGAGCCAGGTTCACCAGGAACTCCTCATCCCTCTTTTCAATAGCCTCGGCCACTGATTTGTTTGATGCGTTTATGTTCTCTCCAATTACAAGCATGCTTAAGTAATTATCCCCCTGATCTGTGATAGTACCTGCTGTCTTATCGGTGCAGGAAGACTGTGTTTAGGCTGAGCCAGTAGTTCCTCTACGATTTCGGAGGCTCTTTCCCATGTCGCTTTTCCGCCTTTGGCCAACCATTCCTCCCGGCTATTCCTATCGCTCAGGGTGGGCTGGTAGTGCTCGCGGCGCATGAAGTGCCTTGTATGTCTGGCCGCTACGAAATTACCCCCCGGCCCCGCCTGCTTGATGACGTCAAAGGCCAGGGTATCGTCATCCACCTTGATCCCGTCTACGGCTCTCATCGCCATTCCAAGTATCTCGTTATCCATGACATACTTTTCATAGCACACGGTCATCGCAAACTCCATAAGTCCCGCAGCATCATGGATGAAGTTAGCCCCTGAAAGGGCACATAGCAGCCCGGTCAAAGCAGACTCATAGCCACTCTGGGCATCCAGTGTTTTGGAATCGGTCATGCCACCCGTAGCATAGAAAGGAAGCTGGTAGAACTGCGCCATCTGCGCACCGGCTGCATTGAGCAAGCCCATCTCAATCGAACCTGCCAGGTACTTCAGGTCTCTGAGGTCAGTGTTCGTGGCAACCGAACCGAAGAGCACGGGCGTCCCCGGGTTTACGATCTGCGTAAGCATTACACCCAACAGGGAGTCCACGGTCTGAACCAGCAGGGTTCCAGCCAGCGTAACAGGCGAAGTTGCGCCGCATAATGGTTCAGCGGGACAGGCTAAGGGTATGCCGTTTCTGGCAATGGTCACGATTAAGTCGCCATAGGTCTTGTCCATTCTCAGTGGACTTATGATGCATGCTATCATGGATATCAGGGGGCGCTGGCGAAGGTTATCACCGGAGCCGGCAACGATTTCCGCCATCTTTATTACCTGTTCGGCACCATCAGGCGTATAAACGCCTCCCATCACATGCTTGGCGGTATTGTCCAGTCCGGCGAAAAACCGGTTCACATCCACCTGTTCGAAAGCCAGTTCATTGGGATATGTCGGTAGTAGAAAAAAGTGGATGTTATCCAGCTTATCAACCAATCCGGCAATGCGCCTCAAATCCTCCATGTTTGCCAGCCTTTTTTTATTGACATCGGGCTCATATACATGGAGCGCCGTGCCGCCCGTTCCCGCATATACCCGCTGTCCGCCCAGAACAATATCATGCGCTTCATTCTGTCCACAGAGCCTGATTTCCGATGGTGCCGCTTCAATCAGCTCCTTGACTCTGCTCTCATTTAGCCGCACCAGGTGCTTTTCCCGGTTTACTCTGGCCCCGGCCTTCTCGAACAGCTCCAGTGCCGTGTCTGACTGCACTTCAAAGCCTACCTCTTCGATCACCTGCATCGCAGTCTGATGCACTTTCAATATAGAGTCTTCAGTTAGAACCTGAAAACTGCCTCCGTCCAGTCCTTTGCGGATCATCTTATCCTCGACTTTACCTCCTTCCTGGACAATCTTGTTTCTTGCAGAAATTGCAGGGGTTGTAGTTCTCGACGTTGCCATTGGGCGGCCCGATGCCGATGATGCCTGAAATTGACTTCTGGGGAATCATCAGGCACTCCCCGGTCAGGCGCATCCCCACTGTATTACCGGGTAGAGCATGGAAAATCATCCGTTGCTGACCTATGTTCCAG
>JAUWOB010000047.1 GCA_030612345.1 Dehalococcoidia bacterium
CCACCGGACGTGGGGGTTTTGTTTGTCTGTAAAATGAGCGAGGGTTTTACCGCAAGGCCAGCACCCGAAGGTCTAGATGAAGCCCCCTTCAAGGAACTGCTGGATAACAAGCAATACAGGCTGTTACGCGAACGGCTATCGGATTCAGAGCCGACACATGTCGCTGACCTATTAGCCAGCATACCGGCAGACGAAGCAGTGATAGCGTTTCGACTCCTACCAAAAAGCCTGGCCGTTTCTGTTTTCGACTATATGGACGGAGCGTTCCAGAACCAACTGCTTGAAGCGTTTAGTGACCAGGCGGCGAGGAGTTTCCTGGAAGCAATGCCTCCCGATGACCGAACGGAGTTGCTGGAGGAGGTGCCGGCCAAGGTAGCCCGAAGGCTCCTGCAGATACTCTCACCCGACCAACGCCGTGTCACCTTGCACTTGCTGGGCTATGAGGAAGGAAGCGCCGGGCGCGAGATGACCCCTCTCTTCGTAGACCTGCACGGCGATATGACTGTAGCACAGGCGCTGGAAAGAGTAAGGCGGCTGGCCATCAACCGCGAGACTGTATACGAGTGCTATGTCATGGACCGCCGCCGTCATTTGATCGGCACCGTTTCACTTAAGGACCTGGTCATCGCCGACCCGGATGCCAGGGTGGCCGACATCATGAAACCGGACCCCTCCTTCGTCTCCACCCACACCGACCGTGAGGAGGTAGCTAAAGAGCTTCGTGAGCACGATCTGCTGGCAGTGCCCGTGGTGGATGCGGAACAGCGCCTCGTGGGTATCATCACACATGATGACGTGGCCGACATCATGGAGGAAGAGACCACCGAGGACTTCTATCGCTTTGGTGCGGTGCCAAGCACAGAGCGCGGTTACTTTGCCAGCCGTATCCTGGGCGTTGGCCAACGCCGGGGGGTATGGCTCCTCGTGCTTATGATGGCGAACATGGTTACCGGCCGTATCATCTCCGAGCAGGGAGAGTTCGAGAAGATAGTGCTCCTGGCTGCCTTCATCCCGTTGCTGATTGCCAACGGGGGGAATGCCGGAGCGCAATCGGCCACCGGCGTTATCCGCGGGCGGGCTACCGGAGCGGTGAACCCGAGACGGGCCCTGGCTGTGGTCACCCGGGAGGCCGCGATAGGCGCCATCCTGGGGATCGCCCTCGGGGCAATTGCCCTGGGCCTGGTCTATGTGCTCACGGCCGACCTGGAAGTAGCTCTCGTGGTGAGCATTACCTTGCTGGTCGTATCAGTAATGGCCACCCTGGCAGGCGGAGCTTTGCCATTTCTTTTTCGTAGGATCAACGTTGACCCGGCCCTAGTTTCCGCCCCTCTCATAACTACAATCATGGATATATCGGGTGTGGCGCTTTACTTCGGGATTGCCTATATGGTAATGCTAAGGTAATCAGCCTGCAGAGTGGAGCCAAGGTGCCTTTGCATGATGGCAGAAGGAGATTCAAGATGAAGAATAGAATTGTTGAAGAGCCGAAGAGAAGGCCGGTAGCAGAGCGACTGCGCAAGTTGCGCATATCGATTGCCGAAAGGGAGCTAGATGCTCTCCTGGTTTCGCAGCCGGAGAACCGCCGCTACCTTTCCGGATTCACCGGCTCGGCAGGATGGCTACTCATCTCAGAGAAGAATGCCATTCTCGCTACAGACTTTCGCTACGTGGAGCCGGCCAGGGGAGAATCTCCAGCTTTCGAAATCGTCCGCACTGCGCGAGAGCTGGGCGACTGGTTTCCCGGTCTGGTCTCCGATTCGGGATGGCACAAGCTTGGCTTCGAGGCAAACTTCGTTTCTTACGATAGTCATCATAAGCTCGGCGAGGCAATGGAGAGCAAGAAAGTCGACCTTGAACTGGTGCCCACCACCAACCTGGTAGAACAGCTTCGCGCCATAAAAGAGCCTGAAGAACTGGATTTCATCACGGAGGCAGTCAAGCTGGCCGATGTCGCCTTTGAACAGGCAAGGGCAGCCATCCGCCCGGGCATAACGGAGAAAGAGGCAGCCTGGACGATAGAAAGGCTTCTGCGCCAGGAGGGGAGTGAAACCGTCCCTTTTGAGATCATTGTGGCTTCAGGCCCGAATGCAGCTTTGCCCCACGCGCGACCTACAGACAGGATAATCGGCCCCGGCGAACCTGTGATCATCGACATGGGAGCCAGATTCAACGGCTATTGCAGCGACCTTAGCCGTACCTTGCTTCTGGGCAAAGCAGGCAACACCCTCGAGGAGATCTATGACATAGTGCTCAGCGCACAGACCACCGCTATCGAGAGAGTTGAGTCAGGCATGGATGCGACGCAGGCAGACCGGCTGGCTCGCAGCATTATCGAACAAGCCGGTTATGGAGATGCCTTCGGCCATGGCCTGGGACACGGCGTTGGGTTGGCAGTGCACGAATCTCCCACGCTTGGTCCTGGCTCCTCCGGTTCACTTGCAGATGGCATGGTTTTTACCGTAGAACCGGGAATCTACCTTACCGGACAAGGTGGCGTTAGAATTGAGGACATGGTAGTCCTGGAAAACGGAAGGGCCAGGGTGCTTACCGGGGCCAGGAAGGATAGCTCCTAGCCACCGGCTCCCAGCAGTCAGTAGCGTGCTGCATGCTGGCCAGCGTGCACCGGATGCCTGGCGGCAAGACATCTCAGAAGCTTGGAGCTAAGGCCAGACACGAAATCCATGCTTACAAAGCTGAGGAAGGACTCGACACCCCTGGCTGATAGCCGGGGCGGAATGCTCAATCAGGAGGTCAGCAAATGCTCGAAGCCGGAGAATTGAGAAAAGGAGCTGCCATAGAACTGGACGGCGCGATATACCAGGTGCTGGAGTACCAGCACGTCAAGATGCAACAAAGGCAGCCTGTAGTTAAGTTGAAACTGCGTGATGTCAGCAGCGGAAATGTCGCCGAGCGGAATTTCCAATCCGGGGACAAGGTCACGCCCGCATTTCTGGAGCATCGTCCGGTCCAGTACCTTTACAGGGATGGTGACATATATTACTTCATGGATAGTGAGAGTTACGAGCAGCTTATGTTGTCATCTGCCCAGATGGGAGAGACCGCAGACTATCTAAAGGAGGGTCTGGCGCTGGAGATTCTGACCTGCAAGGGCAATATGGTTTCGGTAGATCTGCCCCATTCGGTAGAGCTTCTTGTTATGGAGACAGAGCCTGGTTTCAAAGGTGACAGAGCTACGGCGGGCACCAAGCCAGCCAAGCTGGAAACCGGTGTAACCATCCAGGTTCCTCTTTTCATCAACACAGGCGACACCATCAGAGTCAACACTCGCACCGGCGCCTACCAGGAAAAGGCACGGTAGTAGCGCTTGGTTGGCCCTGCTCGGATTATCAGTGCCGACGCATTGCTCCCTCTGAGCGGAACAAGCCAGGCCGGAACCTGCCGGGAATCTGGTATAATCAGGCCACGGGCAAAACGGGCGTATTTTTCGATCGCGAGGTCTGCTTCGAGCTAACCCGAAGTATTCTCTGAGGGTGACAGAAGGAAGAGAAGCAAGAGTGACCGACAGGCAGTAGCAAGATAGGTAAGCTAGTTGATAAAAGCTGATTTGCATGTCCATACCTGCTATTCCGTGGATTGTCTGACACCTTTGGAGCAAATAGTCGAGCGCTGCCTCGAACTAGGCATCAACTGCATCGCTGTAGCTGACCACAATACAATTGTGGGCGCCCTGAGGCTAAGGGAAATCGCCCCCTTCAAGATAATCGTCGCCGAGGAAGTCTTAACGCCCGTAGGAGAGATAATGGGGCTCTTTCTCAGCGAGGAAATCCCACGGGGACTGTCTCCCCAGGAAACGATATCTCAGATCCATAGCCAGGGCGGTCTGGTGGCGATTCCCCATCCGTTCGGCAGGCCTCTGCCTCGCAATTCCCACACGCTGACCTCGGATGAGGTCTTGTCCCGGGTTGACATCATCGAAACTCTCAACGCTCGTACGCCATCCTCTAAGGGCATCGCCCGCGCATGGAGACTGGCCAAAGAGCATGGCAAGGCCGCCAGCGCCGGCAGCGATGCGCATACCATAGGTGAGATCGGCCGGGCATATGTGGAAATGCCCGACTTCGAAGGACCTGACGATTTCCTGAGCTGTCTAGCTCAGGGCAGCATATTCGGACAGAAATCCAGCTCCTTAGTTCATCTTGCCAGCATCTGGGCCAGGATAAGGAAACGAATACCCGGAGATCCTTCGAGGAATCTACACTGAGCGCCGGTGGATTGTTGCGTTCAGACAAGGAGAGGAATCCGCCAAACTGCGCTGGTAGAGCCTACTCCCGCCTTCCTGTCTCACGGAAGATCCACACGAAGGTAACGATAGCGATCACGGAAACGACCACGATGGTAACCAGGCCTGCCTTGCCCAGTCCACCCAATGTTTCTCCGGCCGCATAAGCAGCGCTGATCACCTTCGTAGAGCCTGCTATCATGTTACCGCTCAAGACGATGAAACCAGTGCCATTTCGAATTCCCCTCGCCTGAAGCCAGGGGGCAAGCCTCAATCTTGCTTCTTGGCTGGCTTGCTGAGTATCTCGTCTATGATGCCGTATTCCACTGCCTGTTCGGCGTTAAGGTAAAAGTCCCGGTCGGTGTCATGCGCAATTTTCTCTACCGGATGCCCCGTGTGTCTGGCTATGATGCTGCGTATCGTTTCCTGCATCCTCATGATTTCCCGGGCCGCGATCTCGATATCGGTCGCCTGCCCCTGAGCACCACCCACTGCCTGGTGCAGGTGTATGGTCGAATTGGGCAGACCATACCTCTTGCCCTTGGTCCCGGCACAGAGAAGCAGAGTGCCCATGCTGGCTGCCAGACCGATACAGATGGTGGATACGGGACAGCGAAGAATCTGCATCGTATCGTAAATGGCCAGGCCAGCGCTGATAATGCCGCCGGGGCAATGCACATACAGGTTAATATCCTTTTCCGGGTCTTCTCTCTCCAGGTAGAGGAACTGGGCAATGATCAGATTGGCTATCTGGTCGTTTATAGGCGTGCCCAGAAAAACGATTCTCTCGCGGAGCAAGAGAGAGTAGATGTCTAAAATCCGCTCACCCCGGGCGCTGGTTTCTGTCACCGTGGGAATTATCACTTGAGATATTGCTTCCATCACTCCTCCTTTGTCGTGTTCTCAGCCTTGCCAACGGTTATTTCCAACAGGCGGTCCATGGTCTTCTGAGTATGCATAGACTGTTCGATCGATTGCTTGGTCTGGGGCAGTGAGAAGAACTGCCTCGCCCTTTCCTTGTCCTCGGCATCATCGGCAATCTCACTCACTTTATTATCTACCTCCGAAGAGCTGATTTCAATCCCCTCCTGTTCGGCCAGTTTTCCCAGGACAAGCCCCTGAGTAAGCCGCTTTTTCGCCACAGGACGCAATGCCTGTGTCAGTTCTTCCTCCGTTCTACCGCTCTTCTTCACGTAATCCTCTACCTCTCTGAAGCCCAGGCGTTGCGCCTCATCCCTGAGCAGCGCAGCGATTTCGCCGTCCTCCAGAACGGGAGGGTAGTTCACCTCGCTCATTTCGACCAGAGCATCAAGCGCCCTCTGCTTCAACTCCGAGCGATTCCGCGCCTCAGCCTGGGCCGCCAGATCAGCAGCCACCTTCTTCCTCATGTCCGCCAGGTTAGCATAGCCGGCAGTCTGGACCAACCCGTCGCCAAGCTCAGGCAATTGCTTCTCCTTGATCTCCGTAACTGTCACCTTGAAAGCCCCTTCCTTGCCCCGCATGTCGCTAGTGGGGTAGTCATCAGGCATAGTCAGGCTGAAAGTCTTTTCCTTGTTCTTCTCGACGCCCTGCAAATGAGAGGCAAAACCGGGCACAGGTAAGCGCGAACCTTCATCCACCTCGTAAACTACTCCCTGGCGGCTTAACCAGGGTTTCCCATCTACGCTGGCTTCGATATCCATAGTGACCAAGTCGCCCGGCTCAACAGGGCGGCCCACGGGCACCCATGCTCCTTGTCTTTCACGAAACTCCTCCAGGGCGGTGGCAACTTCCTTCCCGGCAATCTTCGGGACAGGGTCGGGCTCCAGCTTTATGCTATGATAATCGCCAAGCCTGACTTCAGGTTTCAGAGACACTGTGGCTTTGAAGACCAGAGGCTCACTCTCAACAATCTCTACGTCGGGCCTGGCAATGGGTTCCAGCCCCTCAGGCTCAAGCGCCTGTCTGTAAAGCTCCGGAATGAGACGCTCCAATGCCTCTTCCAGCAGGCTACCTCTCCCTATATGTTGCACCAGAATGGACCGCGGTGCCTTTCCTTTGCGGAAGCCGGGTACAGACACCTTTTTAACCAGGTGATGATAGGCCTCATCCAGCGATTTGTCTAGCTCAGCGGATTCAGCCTCAATGGTAAGGACTGCCTGGCAATTCCCGGTGTTTTCCCTGCTTACTTTCATATCTCAGTCCCGATTCATTGCGAGTGCAGAACCTCGCGCTTTAGCTTAAGGTTCAGCTCATCAAGCTGGCACTGATCAACGTAGGAGGGGCTGTCCAGCATCATATCAACGGCGTTCTGGTTTTTCGGGAAAGCAATAACCTCCCTGATACTGCGCTCCCCGGCCAATAGCATCACCAGGCGGTCCAGTCCTATGGCAATGCCACCATGGGGCGGGGCACCATACTCCAGAGCTTCCAACAGACCTCCAAATCGGCTGGTAGTTTCTTCTTTGCTGTAGCCAAGCAGGCTGAATATTCTCTCTTGAAGCTGACGATTGTAGACCCTGATGCTGCCGCTGCCGAGTTCAGAACCATTGCACACCACATCATAATGCTGGCCGTAGACCCTGCCCGGCTCTGTATCCAGAAGCGCCAAGTCTTCGTCTCGAGGGGCGGTAAACGGATGGTGCATGGTCTCCCAGTGATCCACAGCCTCGTTCCACTCCAGCAGAGGAAAATCGACGATAAATGCGAAGGCCAGCAGCTTAGCATCAGCCAGATTGAGCCGCTGTGCCATCTCGGTGCGTAACGCATCAAGCGTCTTGTTTACTACCTCCAGCTTATCAGCTACGATGAGCAAAAGGTCGCCGGGCTTTGCCTCGAATCTGCAGGCTACGTCCTCGAGTTGGCGAGGAGTCAAGTACTTGGCGGCCGCCGATTTCACCTCCTCCATAGTTATCGCGGTACCTGCGAAGGCCACGGTGGTTAGCCCCTGGACACCGCAGCCTTTTGCCAGATTAACCAGTTCATCAAGCTGGTGGCGGGTATAGTGGCCGCAGCCGGGCACACATATTCCCTTCACCT
>JAUWOB010000135.1 GCA_030612345.1 Dehalococcoidia bacterium
CGTATTGATCATTTACGATAGATACTGGCTGCGGGCGACTATTCAGATTGTCCTTGCCGCAATCGGCGTTGCGGTAATCGCCAATCTGCTTGCCATATTTCCCTTCTATTTCAGCGTGATTCCATATGCCACCGTCGCCGATCTTATGCCGGCAGTAGTAACCATCATTTTCGTCCTCATCGCTGTTGGCTTGGGAGTCGGGGCACTGGTACGGTTCATAAAATTGATGGTCACAGTGGGGCGGTAAAGGCAGGAATTCAAGATATAGGAGGCCGCAATATGTCAAGAAATGCCAAGATCGCTTACGTGAGTCTCATCGGTCTAGCCGGGTTGATAGTGCTCCTGGTGGGCATATTCACGCCGCTCCGCTTCAGCATCGCGCTGATCATAGCGATAGCCTGCTGGGTCGGCAGCGGCATCCTGGCAAGATACTGGGAACTCAAGAAATGATGACGAAGGGGCCGACCGCTCATATAAATGAGCTTGTGTGCTTACACAGGTCTGATGTCAAACCGGCTTCTGAAGTGCTGACTCTGGCGTTTCAGGACTACCCTATACTGCGGTACGCATTTCCGGACAAGTCATTGAGGGCGAAAATGGTGCCCTGCTATTGTCAGGTGGTCCTCTACTACGGTGTTAGATATGGCGAAGTCTATGCCACGTCTCCCGCCCTTGAGGGCGTCGCCGCCTGGATAACCTCCGCTTACTTCCCCATGACACTCTGGAGGATAGTACGTTCGGTCCCGATGTCTGTCATGAGAGCTTTTGGCAAGGGAGGGGCATCCAGAATGAATCATCCCGGGGAGTATATCGACGCAATGCACAAGCGTCACGCTCCCTTCAAACACTGGTTCTTCCTGATAATCGGGGTAGCGCCTCAGTTCCAGGGCAAGGGTTATTCGAGCAAGCTGATGCGGCCGATGCTGGACAGGATGGATGAAGAAGGCTGGCCATGCTATACCGAGACGATGGATGATAGGAATGTCGCTTTATACGAGCACTTCGGCTTCAAGGTCATGGAGAAACTGGCCATTCCCGATACTGATCTTACCACGTGGGCTATGCTGCGAGACGCTCGGGAGGTCGCAGCTGGTTTCAAACGTGGGTGAACGATCGTGATTCCCGTTTTGCAGATAGTATTCAGAAGGGAGAGGAGATGATGTCTGTAACCAGATGGGAATATCGCCGTCGGTTTGCCACTTTGTTCAATGAGATGGGAATCATGCGCGAAATGGGGGAGGAGGGCTGGCAGTTATGCGCTGTATGGGGTCCACTGTTACGTTTCAGGCGGCCTCTGTAAACGCAAACGTGGCTGCATAACGATTCGCCTTTTGCTGAGAAACAGCCCGCCGCGGCTTCAGATTCTAGCGAAAAGCTGAGTTCAGGTTGAGCGCAAGTCAGTGACGGCAAAGGGCACTAGCGGACACCCGAAAAATGGGTCTTGACTGCGCCCATTAGTTAACTTATGTTATCCTGAAAGGGAAGGAAGCGCACTATCGGCAGGGCTTAGAAAGCTATAACACGCTGAGACAAACCTGACCCAGGAGGAGCACGAGTGCGATGAAGGTAACTGTTTTCAACGGCAGCCCGCGGGGAGGAAAGAGCAACAGCCATCTGATTATCGGACCGTTGCTGGAAGGAGCGAAGCAGGCAGGGGCTGAGACAGAAGAGGTATTCCTGATTGAGAAGGACATCAAGCACTGCCGCGGCTGTTTTACGTGCTGGGGCAAGACCCCGGGGAAATGTGCCATCAAGGACGACATGGCGGACCTGATAGACCTCCTGCTGGAATCCGATTACGCAGGATTGGCCACGCCGGTATACGGCATGTACATGACGGGGCTGCTTAAGGATTTCTATGACCGCCTTCTACCCCTGGCCACACCCCACATCCATAGGAACGATGACGGCAGTTTCTACCATAAGGGCAGGGTCAAACGGTTTCCGCGCCTATTCTTCATATTCAACTCGGGATTCCCCGGTGAGCATAATTTCGATTTGGTCAGAGCTTTTCTGGAACTAGTGAAAAGAGGCGGTGCCGACAATGTTGTACTGGAGGTCTACCGCAACTGCGGAGAGGCTCTGGGAATCCCAGATGACGATGAGCCTGCGTTAGGCCAGAAAATCAGCCAGTTCCGTGATGCCCTGAAAAGAGCCGGCTGGGAGATGGTAACCAAGGGCCGGGTATGCAAGGAGACGGTTGAGCAGTTGCACATGAAGCTCATGAGTGACGAGGAATACATGGCAGGAGCCAATAAATATTGGGACGAAGCAACAGAAGAGGCAGAATAATCTGTCAGCAAGACTCAAGCTGAACCAACTGCTAGACTTCCGGAGATCACCTCACCGTCATCACCCAGAAAGCTTGTTGTTGCGCATTCGCTCAGGTTGTTCGGCCTATTCTAACGGAGGGTTTGCCAGGTACCGCCTAATCCGTCTTTGTAGACATCCTGCTATTGAATCAAAGCGCACCGCTACCGCCAATAAGAACAGGACGACCGCATCTTCTCACATCGCGAGGCTGCAACCGTCGTGGATACAATGCTCTCTACTCGCTGTAAGCAAGACGAGCTGGCAGAGTCTGGAGCCATTGACGGACGGACTTTTCCTGTATTACACTTACCGGTCTGATATGCATATTCCGGCAAGCGAAAACGAGGGCACCTGCACCTGGCTTGAGTGCCCTAATTTTATGCCTGTACAGGAGGGACAGCTATGGACCTAGTCTGGATTTCCGTAATCGCAGGGCTGGTGGGCGCGGCTGTGGTGGCATACTTTGTGCGCTACGTTCTGAAGCAAGACCAGGGCTCGAAGAGGATACAGGAGATTTCCGGCGCCATCAAAGAAGGCGGACTTGCTTTTATACACAGGGAATATCGCACACTGGGCATTGTGGTCGCCGTCATAGCCATCATCCTGGCAGTCGTCCCGGACCTGGGCTGGAGAGTGGCTGTGGCCTTCATCTTCGGTGCCATATGTTCTATGGGCGCTGGCTACGCCGGCATGAACATGGCACTCAGGGCCAACGGCCGCACCTGCGCCGCAGCACAAAAGAGCCTGAACCAGGGGCTAAGGGTTGCCTTCAGAGGCGGGGCAGTCATGGGACTGACAGTGGTGAGCATCGGCCTCATTGGCTTGTCTATTCTCTACTTTGTCTGGGGCGGACTCGATGATCACGAGTTCCTGCGTATCATCCCAGCC